>JAISXA010000193.1 GCA_031270685.1 Planctomycetota bacterium | reverse complement strand
AGGCTTTCGCCAAGCATCTGGTATCCGCCGCAAACGCCGATCACCGGCACGCCCTCGCCGGCCAGTTTCTTCACCGCCGCTTCGAGCCCGTTTCGCCGCATCCAGGAAAGGTCGGACATGGTGTTCTTGGTGCCGGGGACGATGACCAGGTCGGGGCGGCCGAGGCCGCGCGCCGATTCGACGTAGCGGACGCCGAAGGCCGGATGCCGCGCCAACGCGTTGAAATCGGTGAAATTGGCGATGCGCGGCAGGCGGATCACCGCGGCGTCGAGCGGCTTACCGCCGCCGCCGCCGGCGAAGCGGTCGGAAACGCCGTCCTCGTCGTCGATGTCGATCCGCAGCCACGGAACGACGCCGACCACGGGCGCGCCGGTCAACTTCTCGAGTTGCGCCAGTCCGGGGCGGAGTATTTCGACGTCTCCCCGGAATTTGTTCACGATCAACCCCTTGACCCGGGCGCGCTCCACCGGCTCCAGCAACGCCAGCGTGCCGTACAGGCTGGCGAAAACGCCGCCCCGGTCTATGTCCCCGACCAGGAGAACCGGCGCGTCGGCGATCGCCGCCATGCCCATGTTGACGAAGTCGTTTTCGCGCAGGTTGATCTCGGCCGGGCTTCCCGCGCCCTCGATGACGACGATGTCGTATTTCGCCGCCAGCGCGGCGTAGGCTTGGCGGACGGCGGGAATGAATTCGCTTTTGCGCCGATAGTAATCCGCCGCCCCCATATCGGCCACGACCTCGCCGTTCACGATGACCTGGCTAGCCGCGTCCCCGGTCGGCTTCAGGAGGATCGGGTTCATCAGCGCCGACGGCTCCACTCCCGCCGCCTCCGCCTGCGCCGCCTGCGCGCGGCCGATTTCGAGGCCCTCGACGGTGACGAAGCTGTTCAGCGCCATGTTCTGGCTTTTGAAGGGGGCGACGGAAAAGCCGTCCTGGCGGAAAACCCGGCACAACCCCGCGACGAGCAGGCTTTTTCCCGCGCCGGAGGCGGTTCCCTGGATCATGAGCGGTTTGGCGTTGCGCATTTCGCTCGCCCTTTCCAGCGCGCGGCGGCGACGACGAAACGCCCGGCGACGACAGGGTTGCTCCGGAAATACAGGTGCGGGAAACCGGCGTATAGGCTGGCGTTCGCGACCACGCAATTCCAGGAGTCCCCGCCGGACGCCTTTTCGGCGCGGAACGCGTCGCCCGGATTACCGCAATCCCAATAATGAAATTCGTGCGCGGGGAGAGTCTCGCCTTCGCGGCAGAGCAGGGAGTCCCGGCGCGCGGTCAGCGTCAGGTATCCGAACCGGCGCAGGCGGCCGGCATTGGCCGCGACGCCTTCAAGGCAGCCCGTCATCGGATGTTCGCGGCCATCGCCGTCCTTCAGGCCGGAAAGCAGGTAGAGAAACCCGCCGCACTCCGCCACCGTGGGCATTCCCGAGGACACGGCGTCGCGGACGGCGCGCCGCATCCCCCCGTTCGCGGCGAGTTCGCCGGCGTGCAGTTCCGGATAGCCGCCGCCCAGATACAGCCCGCCGATTCCCCCGGGCAGTCCCGCGTCGCGAAGCGGGCTGAAAAACGCCAATTCGGCGCCGAGCGCTTGCAACAACTCGAGATTCTCCCGGTAATAAAAACAAAACGCGGGATCGTCCGCGACCGCTATGCGCACCGGAGATTCCGGCGACGGCGCGATGTCCGGCGGCGACGCGGGGAAAGCGGGCGCGGTTTTCGCAAGCTCCACCAGGCCGGGCACATCCAGCGTCTTTTCCATTTCCGAGGCGAGGAGGCGGATCTTGTCCCGCACCGCATCGACGGCGTCGGGGGTGGTCAACCCGAGATGCCTGCTTTCGATCGCCGCGCCCGGAACCTCCGGAAGGCTCCCGTAGACGCGGACTCCGGTTTCCCTCTCAAGCATCGGCGTCAGCCTGTCCGCGCACTTCCCCCGACAGCGGACGAGGACGATCCCCCGGATCATGCTGTCGCTCCGGAATTCGAGAAAGCCTTTCACCAGGGCGGCCAGCGACAGCGACGCGCCTTTCGGCCGAACCGCCAGCGCCACCGGCGTCCGCGTCTCCGACGCGATCCGCCAGCCGCTCGCCCGGTCGGAGTCGCCGATGCCGTCGTAATGGCCCATCACTCCCTCGAGGACCGAAATGTCCGCGGCTTGCGCGCGACGGCGGAACAGCCCTTTCGCCACGTCCGGGGGGGTGAAAAACAGGTCGATATTGCCGCCCCCGACGCCGAGCGCCACGCGGTGGAACATCGGATCTATATAGTCGGGTCCGCACTTGAACGCGGCGGGGTCCAGCCCCCGGGCGACCAGCGCCCGCAAAAAGCCGCTGACCAGCGTGGTTTTGCCGGTTCCGCTCGCCGGGGCGGCGAACATGATACGCGGGAGGTTTGCCGACATCTGTCGCTTCCCGGACAACTGCCGCTTTGGGTTTCTTCAAAAGTCCACTATCCGCGACATCCGGCAATTCAATCCGCGCCGCGGCGTTTCCGCGCCCTCTTCGGCTCGCCGGCCGGCGGCGGCAGTTCGCCCGTCATGTTGACCAGGGTCATGCTGAGGCGGGAAACCTTGCCGTCGGTGAGGTGCGGGAGGCAGTCGATCCGCAGCCAGACGCGGCGCCTGTCCGATCGTTCGATGGAAACGACCGCCGAACGCGCGGCTTTGGCCTTGAACGCGGCCGCGTGCGGCCATTGATTGTCGGGAAGGGGGTTCTGGTTTTGTCCTAGCGCCTTGAACAACCGCCGATTCGGCTCGAGGGCGTCCCGCAAACCGCCAAGCGTATCCAGCCCGAAAAGATCCAGCGCCAGGGCGTTCGAAAAGACGGGATCGCCCGTCGAATCGAACACCACCAGCCCGCAGGGAAGCTCCTCCCACAAGGAAGGGATCGGCAGGCCGTCCACCGGTTCGGGTTCGGCTTCCCCGGGGCCGCCGGAACCGCTTGAATCCCCGGCATCCGTTTCACGGAATTTGTCTGCATCCGACAGTTCGTTTTCGGCGGCGCCGGATCCGGGGTCTTTTCCACCGGGATCTTCGCTTCGCGATTCCTCGCGCGACAGGTCGGCAAGGATGTCCTCGTCGCCCGCTCCGTCAGCCAAATTCGCCACCGCCGCGATCCGGTCGATCCGGACCGGATCGGCGGACCCCGACGCCGATCCAAGCCGTTCCACCTCCACGAGGACGGTCGGAGGCGCGAAGATGTTCGCCGCGCAGGCGGCCGAGAGGCGGTCGGCGAGTTCGCCGGGATCGAACGGCAGGGAAAGATAATCGTCGGCGCCGGCGCGGAAGAACGCCACCGCCTGAGCCAGGCTCCGGACCCGCGCGGCGGCCAGCAGCGGAATTCCCGCCGTTTCCGCGCGCAAACGGGCGAACGCCTCCCCTCCCGGCCCTCCCGCTATTTCCGCTGAGAAAACAACGGCGTCCGGGGGATCGCCGTCCCCGGGAAACGGTTCCCCGGCCTCGAAATAGCGGAAAGCGGAACAGCCGGCGTCGAAGACGGAAAGACTCTCCCCGAGCGCGGAGCGCTCGGAATCCACTATCCAAACCAGGGGTTTCCGCTTTTCCTCGGACATGGCTTTATGATAATGATTTCGGCCGTATTGTAAAGAAACTGAAGTTTTGCAAAATGGCGATCACACCGCCAATCGCCGCTTTGCAAAAATCAAAAACTCATGTGACGCCAGGGTTGTGATTTTTACAAATCGGGCATTCGGCGGTTTGAATGCCCGATTTGCAAAAGTTCGGGTATAATCGATTTTTTGCAAAACTCCAGTCGTTCCTTGCAAAAGTCCACTATAATGGAGAGTAGAGGGGTATGCCGGAATCACGAAAGGAAGCGAAAATGCCGCATTTCACCAACGTCGTCAAGACGGTTCCCTTCAACATTCTCGACGCCGCCGACGCGGTGCGCTTCGATTATTTTATGCTCGAGGATTTCACCTGTCCGGTCATCCTCTTCGATCGCCTGTTGCTGAAATCCGCCGGCTTCCCGCCCCACCCGCACGCCGGGTTGTGCGTCTTCACCTACCTGTTCGAGGATTCGGAAGGATCCCTCAGGGATCGCGACTCCATGCCGGAGGAAATCATGGTCGAGCCGGGCGGCCTGCTCTGGTTCCAAATGGCGTCCGGCATGATCCACGAGGAAAATCCCGCCGTGGACGGGAAGACCGTCCACCAGTTCCAGGTTTGGGTGAACCTGGCCAAGGACAAGCACGGCCTGCCGCCCGCGACCATGCAAATAAAATCGAAGGACGTTCCTGTCGCCGAACCCGAATCCGGCGGCAAAACGCGAGTGCTTCTCGGATCGTACCGGGGAAAGACATCACCCCTGACGCCGACTGAACCTTTCACGCTGCTCGATATCGCTCTTCGGGGCGGACAAACCATCACCCAGCCATCCGATGAATGGTCCGCCATGCTATATTGCCTGTCCGGCACGGTGGATGTAAATATCGGGGGCGGTAAACAGGCGCGGCTTTTCCCCGAGGAAGTGGTGGGCATTCAAGGGCACGCGGCAATAACCATCGGAAGCGATGCGGCGCACCTCATTTACATGGCGAAACCGCTCCTCGACCAGCCGCTGGTCGTCCAGGGCATGTACGCCATGTGCAGTCAGGGGGAGATCGACGCAGCCAAGCGCCGATTCCACGCCGGCGGCTTGGGCGAGGTCGTGCCCTACCCCGAGGTCGTCCATCCGGAAGAAAAATACGTGCCCGCCGGACAGGAGCCGGATCTGGCGGTGACGCCGGTCGTCCTTCGCCAAGCCACCGTCCGCCACTACGACGAGGGCTGGTGGAAACTGCATTTACAGTATTGCCGCTACGAGTATAACAATACCGAGACCGCGCATGGCTACCGCTTTGTTTGGGAGGATCCGGACGGCGGGGAAAGGCCGCTCCGCCTTGGCGGCTATATACCTTATATGGAATATGCGCGGCAGCTTCTCGACATCGCGAAGACGGAGGGTTGGGGAGACATTCCCTATCGCGATTCGTTCTGAAGCTTCTCGGAACATCCGAACGGCAAACTCGGCTTCGGCCGTTCGAATAAAGGACGGATACAGCGCCTCATGATCTCCATATCGGGCTTATATAAATATTTCGGCGGCCAGCGGGTGCTCGAGGACATCCATATGCGGGTCGCGCCGGGCGAGATCTACGGCATCGTCGGCCATTCGGGGGCGGGGAAATCCACCCTGCTCCGTTGTCTGAACGGTCTCGAACCCTACCAGGACGGCAGCGTCAAGGTCACGGGGGAGGAGGTCGGGGATCTTTCCCCGTCCGGATTGCTCGCTCTGCGGCGCAAGATGGGCATGATTTTTCAGACCTTCAATCTCATGTCGCGCAAGAACGTGTTCAAGAACGTCGCGTTCCCGCTGGAGATCTGGAAAACGCCGAAAGCGGAGGTCGAGGACCGGGCGATGGAACTTCTGGACCTGGTCGGCCTCGCCGACCGCAGGAACGACCGCGTCCAGAACCTTTCCGGCGGCCAGAAGCAGCGGGTCGGCATAGCCAGGGCGCTGGCGCTCCGGCCGGGCATCCTGCTCTGCGACGAGGCGACCTCCGCCCTCGACCCGAAAACCACCGGCTCCATACTCGACCTTCTGGAGGACATCAACAAGCGCCTCGGCCTCACCATCGTCATCGTCACCCACCAAATGGAGGTGGTGAAGCGACTTTGCCATAAAATGTTGCTGCTGGACGGCGGGGTGACCATGGCGGAAGGCGCGACCGAGGATCTGTTCCTCTCGCTCCCGGCCAACCTGCGGAAATTCATCGACGAGGAATACACGCTTATCCCCAACGGCGTCAACATCCGGCTCATGTTCCCCCGGGACATTTCGCAGGACGCGGTCATCACCACCATGGCGCGGGAATTGGACATCGGGTTTTCCATCGTCGGGGGCAAGCTGGAGCGGTATCTCGACGACGTGTTCGGTTTCCTGATCATCAATGTGCGTCCCGAGCTCCTGGACCGGGTAATGGATTACATGCGCGAGAAGCGGCTTTACTGGCAGATACTCGACGCCGACGGCGACAGCGTCCACGACCACGACGAATCGGCGGACAGGATCATGAACCGGAGCCGGCGATGAACGGGGAATCCGGTTTTCCGGCGCGGGCGATCGGGCGGCTGACCGAATACGGTCCCGACCTTTGGCGCGCGACGCTGGAGACGCTGTACATGGTGGCGCTCTCCACCTTCTTCGCGCTGCTCGTCGGCTTCGCGCTCGCCGTGGCGCTGATCATCACCCATCCCCGGGGACTGCGCCCGAACCGCCCGGCGTACTCGATCCTGGACTGGCTGGTGAACCTCGGGCGCTCCTTCCCGTTCACCATCCTCATGATCTCCATCCAGCCCCTCACCCGGCTTATCGTCGGCACGTCGCTCGGCAACGACGCCGCCATCGTCGCCCTTTCCATCGCCGCCGCGCCGATGGCGGCGCGCCTGATCGAAGGCTGCTTCCTCGAAGTGGACCGGGGGGTAGTGGAAGCCGCCCGGTCGTTCGGCGCGGGAGACATGCAGATCATCCTGCGCGTGCTTCTTCCGGAGGCGTTGCCGGCGCTCATTCTCGACGTCGCGATCATCGGCATCACGCTGCTCGGCTACGCGGCGATGGCGGGAACGGTCGGCGGCGGCGGGCTCGGCGACTTCGCGATGAAGTACGGCTATTACCGCTTCCAGTCCGACCTTATGCTTTACGCCGTCATCATCCTGGTTATAATCGTCCAGTTGATGCAAAGCGTGAGCGGCTTCATTTACAAGCGACTGCGGTGAGACGGAAGCCTTGCGCCATCGGGGCCGCCAGGCGGTTATCCGGGTCATGACGCCCCGCGGCCAATCGGGCGAAAGCCGGTGGTTTGAATTCGGAGGATCGCCCATGAGCACTGACGCCGCAACCGCCGCCGCAACCGCCGCGCCGGGCGCGGAAATAGTCAGAATGGAGGGGATCACCAAAACCTTCCCGGGCGTTCTCGCGCTGGACAACGCGCAATTCTCGCTGCTGCCGGGAGAAGTGCACGCCCTGGTGGGCGAAAACGGCGCCGGCAAGTCGACGCTCATCAAGATCCTGACCGGGGTGTACGCCAAGGATTCCGGCCGCGTCGCGTTCGACGGCCGCGAAATCGACATTTCGACGCCACTGGAGGCGAAGGCGCTGGGCATCAACGCCGTCTATCAGGACATCAACATGGCCCAGCACCTCTCGGTGGCCGAAAACTTCTTCCTCGGCCGCCCCTTGCGCACCGCCTTCGGAACGGTGGACTGGCGGCGGATGCGCGAGGTCGCCGACCGCGTCCTCGCCGAATACGACATCCACATCGATTCGCGCGCCCTGGTGAAGGACCTCACCGTCGCCCAGCAGGAGATGGTGACGATCGCGAAGACCGTCCACGAACAGGCCAAGGCCATCATCTTCGACGAACCGACGGCGCTTCTCGCCAACGAGGAATGCGACGAGCTGTTCGCCATGATCCGCAAGCTCAAGGCGCAAGGCATCGGCATCATTTACATCTCGCACCGCCTGGAGGAAATCTTCGAAATCTGCGACCGGGTGACGGTGATGAAGGACGGCAGGTGGATGCGGACCATGCCCACCGCCGAAACGAACCAGGACGAAATCATCTCGCTCATGGTCGGCCGCGCCGTCGAGGACATGTACGACCGCAAGTTCTTCCCGCCGGGCGAAGTCGTCCTCGAGGTCGGGAACATCACGACCAGGGGCAAGTTCACCGACGTCTCCTTCGACCTCAGGCGCGGCGAGGTGCTCGGCTTCTTCGGCCTCGTCGGTTCCGGCCGCACCGAGGTCATGCGCGCCGTCTTCGGGGCCGAACCCCCGGATTCGGGGGAGATTTTCGCCTACGGCGAAAAGGTGGACCTCCGCTCCCCCAAGGACGCGATCCGCAAACGGATCGGTCTCCTGCCCGAGGACCGCAAGCGCCAGGGCCTGAATCTGCAATTGTCGCTTGTCCTCAACACCAACCTCGTCGCCTACGACAAGGTGTCGGCGGCCGGCGTCATCAATCTGCGCAAGGAGCGGGCGGTCGCCGAGGAATTCCGCGAAAAGGTCGGCACCCGCACCCCGTCCGTCGACCAACTGGTGAGGAATCTTTCCGGAGGCAACCAACAGAAGGCGGTGGTCTCGAAATGGCTCGCCGCCGAATCGGACATCTTCATCTTCGACGAACCGACGGTCGGCGTGGATGTCGGGGCGAAGCAGGAGATTTACAAAATCCTCGAAGCGCTGCTCCGGGAAGGGCACGCCATCGTGCTCATTTCATCGTACCTTCCCGAGGTCATGGGCTTGTCGGACCGGCTCCTGACCATGCGCAACGGAAGAATCTCCGGGCAGTTCGCGCGCGGCGCCTACGACGAGGAGGAAATCCTGCGGGCGGCGGCGATCGAGTAGATTCATTGAACGGCGCGCGCGTCCATTGGACTATGCGTTTTCGCGACATGCCGACCCTTTGCCGGCGCGTTTCGGTTCCATCCGGGCGAACCCGGAAACGCATAATCCGGTTTGTCCATTTCCGGAAACGCGAGAGGAGAGCCCATGGGAAAGCAGAGCATGCGGGGAATGGCCGACACGCTCACCAGCGCGCGGATGCGGAAAGGGAAAAGGCGGCTTCCGCCCGAAGCGACCCTGGTCGTCACCATCATCGTATTGGCGGTCGTCCTGTCCTTCCTGACCGCCAATTTCCTGACCACCAACAACTTCTACAACCTTGTCCGCCAGACCTCCATCAACGGCATCGTCGCCATCGGCATGACCTTCGTCATCATCTCCGGCGGCATCGACCTGTCGGTGGGCGCGGTGGTCGGCTGCAGCGGCATTCTCGCCGCCCTGCTGATGAAAGACCACAGCCAGGGGGTGCTCGTCGCCTGCCTGGCCGGCGTGCTGGTGTCCGCCGCCGTCGGCGTCGTCAACGGCGTCCTCATCTACCACGGGCGCGTGCCGCCATTCATCGCCACCCTCGGGACCATGACCATGCTCCGCGGCTCCATCATGCTGGCCTCCGGCGCCCGCAACATCGCCGGCCTGCCCCGGAGCTTCAGCGATTTCGCGCAACAGGATTTTTTGGGCCTCCCCAACCTGTTCGCGGTCTGGGTGATCATCATCGCCGTCGCCTGGTTCATCACCCGCATGACCGTCTTCGGCCGGAAGGTCTACGCCGTCGGCTCGAACGTCGAGGCGACGCGCCTGTCCGGCGTCGACCTCAAATGGGTGTATTACGGCACCTATCTGGTCTGCTCGCTGTTTTGCGGCATCGCCGGCATCCTCTACGCGTCGCGCCTCCGAAGCGGCATCCCCACCGGCGGCCAAGGCTACGAGATGGACGCCATCGCCGCGTCGGTGATCGGCGGCGCCAGTCTCTCGGGCGCCGAAGGCAGCATCGCCGGGACCGTGCTCGGCGCGATCATCATGGCCATGCTACGCAACGGCGGCAATCTGCTGGGCATCGATCCCTTCGTGCTCGAGATCGTGATCGGGGCGCTGATAGTCGTCACCGTGCTCATCGACCAGAACCGCAAGGCGAAGGGCTGACGCCTTTTTCGGGACGCCCGGGGTTTTGCGCCAAGACGTCGAACCCGAAGCGTAAACGGCCCGCCGCTCACTTGGGCGCGAAGGCGAAGGAACATTTGCCCTTGTTCTTGACCGCGTACATGGCCTCGTCGGCGGCCTTGATCAAATCGCCGGTCGTGCTCCCGTTGTCGGGGAAGATGGCGATGCCGATGCTGGCGCTGACCTTCGCCGAGCCGTCCCCGACGATAATAGGTTCGTTCAGCTTGGCGATCAGTTTTTGCGCGACGACCCCGGCGTCCTCCGGACGCTTGATATGGGACAGCACGACGATGAATTCGTCGCCCCCGATGCGGCCGACGAAATCCGATTCGCGCATGCAGGAGGAGAACCGGTCGGCGACGGCGCGGAGCACAACGTCGCCGGCTGCGTGGCCAAGCGTGTCGTTGACCTGCTTGAAGCCGTCGAGGTCGACGAACATGGCGGCGAAGAAAAATCCGCCCCGCCGGGCGACGGCGAGGGCGTGCTGCAATTGCTCCGTCGATCCGCGCCGATTGGGCAGTTCGGTGAGCGGATCGTGCTTGGCCATGCTCTCCGCTTGCCGCAACTGGAACCCGGTGAGGAGCGCCGCGAGGTATGCGCCCACGGTCTGCACGCTCTCGGCGTCGCTCACGCCCAGCCGGGGAAAGTACGGGCGCTGTTCGATGAGCCGGCCGGTGACCAAGAGCGCGCTCATCCGGTTCTTCAGCATGACGGGGGATGAAATCAGGTAGGGGAGCATCAACGCCTGACGAAAGGATTCCAACCGGGACGCCGGATCCGCGCCGGTGACGATCACCGGCTTGAGCGGATCGAGAAGCTCCCGGTCGACGCTGATCGCCCGCGCGGCGACCGGCTCGCGCTCCCCGGCGGAATATCCCTGCAATACGCGCGCCCGGAACCGGCCGTCCTCATCGGGGACGAGCACTGCGGTTCGCTGCATGTTCAAGGTCGCGTTGAGGCGCTTGCTGACGGAAATGAACGCGTCCTCGTAGTCGGCATCCCCGCCGAGGGTGACCGCGAGTTCCGCCATGAGGCTGAATCCGCGGCGCTTCTGTTCCAGTTCGTGCCGGATGGCGATGATCTTGGCGTCCAGCGCCAGCAATTTGGCCGCGTCCCGCTCCACCAAGTCGCGCAGGTAACGCAATTCGCGTTCCGGGTTTTCGGCATCTCCCGTTGTTTCCGGTTGTTCAGTCATGCGGGCTCGCTAAACAGGCAGAAAACGCCTGTCCAATCAAGGGGGCGCGGTTCGCCCAGCACCGGGGCGATCTCCACCCCGCTGTATATCCCCAGGAGAGGCGCCCGTCCGGCGACGATTTTTTGAATGATGACGGCGTCCTCGACATCCACTCCGGCGTAGCCGGCGGCCCGACCCGCGCAATCGATGAAAAAGGCGAACGCCGGCTTCCGGCCTTCGAGGCCGGCGAAAAGCGCTTCCACCTTCGGCTCCACGAAATCGGGATCGAGACTGCGGAACATGATCTGAAAAACCGTGCCCGCCACCATGTCGGGCTCGAACATGACGATACCGTTCCTCTCGCGGTCGATTCCCAGGCACAGCCTGCCGGCGTAATTCTCTTCGTTGAACCGCCCCCACTTTTCGCCATGGTTGATGCCGAAAATAAGGAAGAAGGAGTATTCTTCCGGCGGGATCGCGGGACCGAGAAGCTGCTGCAGAAAGGTCAGCGCCGGCTCGCCGTTTATTTCAAGAATGACCTGCCCTTCCGCCCTGGTGACGGTGTAATATCCCGTCGCCGGCCGGCAGCCTCTAAGAATGGCGCTGTCGAGACGGATGCCGCCCCCGAACTTGAGGGCTACCGCGTTGTATTCGGTCAGGCCGGCGCCGTTCCATTGCTTGATCGGAGTGCAACTGTAATCGCCCATGAGCCCCGCGCCGACCAGGTTCGGCAGAAAGCCGAGCCCGTCGCGCAAACCGGCGAGAAGCGGCGTCGCCATAAGCATCCGCACATTGGGCCCGGTGGCGTCTATGGCGTCGTAAAACAGCATGACCGGCGCCTCCGGTTCGGTCCCGAGCCGCCGGAGCTTCCGGCCCAGTTCGGCGCCCGCCTTCCGCTCGTCCTCCTTCATGCCGTCATGCGCGACGATTTCGCACGAAGCGTCGCCGGACAGCCAGAACATGGCCAGCCCGACCTGGTCCCCGGCGTACCCGAACCGGTCGTTCGACATGACGCCGATCGCGCCGCCGCCAACGATCCGGGGCGCGCCGCCGATTCCCGCCGCGACCGCTTCGCCAAGCGGCGCCGGATCGTGCCTCGAGGTTGAGAACAGGAGCGCGACGTCGCACGGCCGCGAGGCGTCGCCCTTCCCCATGGCGTCCTCAACCACTTCCCGCGCCGCAGCCATGACATCGGGATTTTCGCTGTAGCCGACGCTGACCTGCATGATCCGTTCCCATCCGCTGGTTAGTCTGCCCGAAGATTCAACCGCATTCGTTTCAACGGGTTATTTTGGGTTATTTTGGCGGCGGCAGCATTTTTTGGCCATTCATGGCGCGTGGCGAAACGTTCCCGTCGTCGCGCGCCGATCCGCCGTGCACCAATTCCCTGAGATTGCCGCTGGCCTCCTGCAAGCGCTGCGACTCGTCTTCGATGTCGCGGGCGCTTAATTTCACCTTCTCGGCGTTTCCCGCGTTTTGCTGCGTCGCCCGATCAATTTGCGTAATGGCGGTGTTGACCTGATCGATGCCCTGACTCTGATCGTTGATCGCGACGGTTATTTCGCCGAACAGCTTGCCGACATTCTGCGCGCTTGCTTCAATTTTCTGGAACACGTCGCCCAGACGACCGCTTATTTCGCCGCCGTGCCGAACCCGGTCCACCGTGCTTTCAATAAGAGCGGTGGTCTCCTGCGCCGCCTGGGCGGAGCGTTGCGCCAGACTGCGCACCTCGTCCGCCACCACGGCGAAACCCTTGCCCGCATCGCCGGCGCGGGCCGCCTCCACCGCCGCGTTCAAGGCAAGAAGATTGGTCTGGAAAGCGATTTCCTCGATAGTCTTTATGATGCGGCCGATTTTTTCGGCCGAATCGTCGATCCCGGCCATGGCGGCGCTCATGTCCTTCACCGCGACGGCGCCTTCGCCGATGTGGCTAACCACCTGGCTGGTCTCGCGATTGGTCGCCACGACATTGTCGGCGTTCCGCTTGGACATGGAGGCGACCTGTTCCAGCGCGGACGAAGTCTCTTCGACGCTGGCCGCCTGATCGGTCGACATCCTGGCCAGCTCGTCGCTCGCCCCGGAAATGACCGAAACCTGATCGTCAAGCTGGGCGACGGTCGCCGACAGTAGCGACACCGCCCGTTCCACCGCTTTGGATACGCCCCTGACAATGATGTACGCGACGGCGATTCCCAGCGCCGCAACCAGAGCCATGCAAACGGCCAAAAGGGTGAGCGCCCGCGCGGCTTCCGCCACCGAGGCGCGCGCCGCCTCCCGGATGCCGTCCTCGCCGCTCTTCGCCATGGCTGCGGACTGGTTCAGGATGTTGTTGAACTCGACGAGGCGCTCCGCGCCCATGGCCGCCATTTCGTTGTCGAGCCGGTCGGCGTCCCGGATATTCCGCTCCATGACGGCGATGTTGTCGCGCGCCGCCTGGACGAGAGGGATGTTTTTTTGCTGCCTGGTGTCCTTGACTAATGCTTCCACCTTATCGACCACTATTTGCATTTCGCCAAGCAGTTCTCCAACCAGCGCGTGGTCCTGGCGCAGCAACGCGTCCCACAAGCGCTTGAGGACGAACACCACGCCGCTTTCCAACTCGTCGATCTCCCTGAAACGCTGTTGGCGGCGAATCATCTGGTCGGCGGTCCGCCTGTTCAAATCGGCATTGTAACGTTCGGTCTCGAGTTTCAGGTCGTCGTTGAAACTGCGCCGCAAATCGGCGAACGCCTTGGCCATGGCCGCCTCGCTGGCCTTGATGTCTTGCCGGAGCGCGGCGTTCCGCCGGGCAACGCCGTCGATGGCGGCGCACAACTCGGCATATTTGCGGACGCTGGGTTCCAGTTCGGCGATATATTTCCCGAGGTTCGCCAGTTGCGTCTGGGTGCGGTTCAGATCCCCCAACCCGCCCATAAGGCGGTTCAGGGAATCGAGGCTGGCGGCGCCCGCCTGGTAATCGTTCGGGTTTAGAGAGGTGAAATAGGCGCGCATATGGTAGCCAGCCATCGCTATCTCGTACCTGATATTGCCGGCCAGTATCACCTCGGGCGTATATTCATCGGAAAGGTGGGAGACGTTGTCGCGCAACAAGCGCATGGCCGACAAGCTGACGACGCCCTGGACGATGGCCAGGATTATAACCAGGGCAAATCCCAGATACAGTTTCCTGGAAAGTCGCATCGAATTTCCTCAACCATAGAAATACGCCCTAATCATTTCCTGCGGCTGGACTGGTAGAGCACGGCGATCACGATAATGGCGGCGGTAAGCATCAGGCGGTTCGATTCGTCGACCGCGTTCAGGGACAGTATCTTATCCAGATAGCCCATCACCAGAACGCCGATCAGGGTGAGGCCGATGCCGCCCCGGCCGCCCGCCATGTTGGTGCCGCCGATGACGATCATGCCGATGGCGGTCAATTCGTAGCCGGTGCCGGCTTCCGGATCGCCCTGGTATTCCTGGGCCGCCTGGCTGATGCCGGCCACGGCGCAGAAGAGGCCGCAAAAGCCGTAGGTCAGCATCTTGGTGAACAGCACGGGAACGCCGGACAGCCGCGCCGCCTCCTCGTTGCCGCCGATGGCGTAGATATACCGCCCCCAGATGAGCTTGGAGAGCACGATGTAGGTTATGGCCATGCACACCAGCATGATGATGGTGACGATGGCGAGATTGCGGTCGAGAATGCGCGAATTGAGCCACTCGGTGAATTCCGGGAACGTCGAGTTGTACTCGTAGGTTCCGTCCGGGAAGAATTTCGCGTTCATGACCTTCCGCCCGCCGGCCGCCAACTTGGCGAAGCCGCGCGCGAAAGTCATCATCGCCAGCGTGGCGATGAAGGCCTGGAACTTGAACCTGCCGATGAGGAAGCCGTTCCACACGCCGCAGACGGCGCCGATGATCAGGCAGACGATCACCACCCACCACGCGGAAAAGCCGTAGTTCATCATGAACTGCGAATACACCACCGAAACCGCCGCGAGGACGCTGCCGACCCCGAGGTCGATGCCGCCGGTGATGATGACCATGGTCAGGCCGCAGGCGAGCATGCCGTACACCGAGGACTGTCGGAGCATGTCCCGGTGCGCGGACCAGCGGAAAAACGTCCCGTTGGCGTTGAAGATGCAGCCTATCAGGAGGATCAGGATGAGCGCGAGCATGGCGCGCACCCAAGGGCGGCCGAGAAGCGACTGCCACCAGGGGATTGCGGAATCGGCGGTCTTGTCTAGTGTTTCCGGCATGGTTCAGGCTCCCATTGCGGCGTGGACGATGTTTTCCTGGGTCGCATCCGACCGGTCGAAGATCTGCGTGACCATTCCCCGGTGCATGACGAGAATGCGGTCCGACATGGCCAACAGTTCCGGCAATTCGGAAGTGATCAGCAGAATGGTCACTCCCCCGGCCGTGAGCTGGTTCATGAGATCGTAAATCTCGAACTTGGCGCCGACGTCGACGCCCCGGGTGGGTTCGTCAAGCAACAACACCTTGGGGCGGGTCTCCAGCCAACGGCCGATCAGGGCTTTTTGCTGATTGCCGCCGGAGAGCGTGTTGATGGGTTGTTCGAGATTTCGGAGCTTGATGCGCAACGACTCCTCCTGCCTGCGCGCCGCCTCCATCTCCTTCCTGGCGTTGACCCAGCTCCGCCTGGTCAGGCGGCGCAGCGACGCCAGGGAAATGTTTCCGGCCACGCTGCCGTCGGGGATGATTCCGCTCGCCTTGCGGTCGTTGGTGAGCAGGGATACCCCCCGGAAAATTGAATCGCGCGGCGAGGAGGGGGAATAGGTCTCGCCGTCGAGTTCGATTTTTCCCGTCGCCAGCCCGCCGAAGGATCCGAACAAGCCGTTGAGCAGTTCGGAATTGCCGGAGCCTTGGAGGCCCGACAGCCCGAGGATCTCGCCTTCGCGGGCGGAGAAGGAGATGCCCCGCACCAGGTATTTGCCGTCGATTGCCGGATCGCGGATGGTGAAACCGTCGACCTTGATGCGCACCCGGTCCTTGATGGTGTCCTGGCGGGGCGGGAAGCGGCTGTCGAGCTCCCTACCGACCATGCGCTTCACCAGCTCCCTTTCGGGCATGTCCACGGCCTTCTCGGTTCCCACCCAATCCCCGTTCCGGAGCACGGTGATGCGGTCCGCGATCGAGTAGATTTCCTCCATTTTGTGGGTAATGTATATGATGCCGAAGCCTTCGGACTTGAGTTTCCTGATAATGTTGAACAGCAGCTCGACCTCGCTTTCGGGAATCGCGGAGGTCGGCTCGTCCATGATGAAGATGCGGGCGTCGAAGGCCAGCGCCTTGGCGATCTCGATGCGCTGGCGAACGGTCATGGGAAATTCCTCGACCGGGGTCTGGAG
>JAISXA010000183.1 GCA_031270685.1 Planctomycetota bacterium | reverse complement strand
GGGCCTGGCGCAAACGCTTTGCGACATGCGTGATATCGCCCGGGGATTTTTCCGCGAACGAAAGCGCCTACGACAGACAAGGAAAATGATTTCTTTATTAAGTTAGCGCTTATGCCCCCCCTCCCCCGCGTCCCGCGCCCCGCGGGTGAATCTATGACGGCAATTCTATCAGGACCGCCGCCTGCGCCCCGACCGCTTGGGAGAGGCCGATCGGTCCGATCGCTTCCCCGGTTTTGGCCTTGACGTTGACGGAAGACGGGGGTAGACCCAGGAAGTTCGCGAGGTTCAGGCGCATCGCCTGTTTGCGTTCCAGGAGCTTCGGTCGCTGAAGGTCGATCACCAGGTCGATGTTGACGACGCGGCCGGACCGGGCGGCAAGCAGATCCCTGATTTCTCCAAGATAGCGCAACGACGATTCGCCCCTGACCGCCCGGTTTTCCGGAAAGCGTTCGCCGATGTCGCCCTCGCCCATCGCGCCGAGCAGCGCGTCGACCAGCGCGTGGACCGCGACGTCGCCGTCGGAAATCGCGACCGCCGAAAACCGGCATTCAACATGAACGCCGCAAAGGGGGAAGCCGGTTCCGGGCTCGAGGCGGTGCAGATCGGCGCCGAACCCGATTCTGATGGACATGCCGCGCCTTTCTCCAATCATTAAGCGCGAGACGGTCGAAGTCGACTTTTAAAGGAAATCGGGCCAACCGCCGCCCGATTTCCTTTAAGGATTCAACCGCTTTCGTTTCAATGGGTTGTTTTTTCGTCAACTCGACCCAAACCCGCGACGTTGCATAAAAACGCAGTTGAAACTGAAGTTTTGCAAAATGGCTATTAAACCGCCAATCGCCACTTTGCAAAAATCTAAAACGCCTGTGCCGCAAGGGTTGTGATTTTTACCAATTGGGCATTCGGCGGTTTGAATGCCCAATTTGCAAAAGTTGTTTGATTTCCTTCAAAAGTCCACTCGAAACGGCAATGGCGGTCGAATCCGGTCGACTTTCATCGGCGGACCCAAGGCCCGCGCCGGAGACCGCCGCGGCGGTTTTGCCCGGATTGTTCGCCGGGCGGCCCGGGTTTTCCTTGCAAAAACCCGGCGATGGTGTAACATTCCTTGGCTTTCATCTGAAGTTTCGCAAAGTGGCGATTAAACCGCCAATCGCCGCTTGGTAAAACTCCGGTTCCATGGCGAAAATAGCTCAGTTGGTTAGAGCGTCTGACTGTGGCTCAGAAGGTCGCCGGTTCGAATCCGGTTTTTCGCCCCATTTACAGTTAAGCCCGGGAACGCGCGGAAAGTCAATAAAACCGCCGTTTTCCGGGCTTTTTTCGTTACTCATGTCCTCCGCGCCCGCCGCTTTCCTCAACTCCGCTCTTTCCGCAAATGGTCGTAAATGTTCGCAAAAAGACGGGGTGCGAGTGTCAGTGGAAGTGTCAGTGATTTTGGTCAATCCACCCTTGCCCAAACTTTTTTCCGGGACGTCGCAAGTACCTGTCTTGGCTTCCGCCTGGACCTCGCTCCCGGTCTTGGTCGAGGGCAATTTCCCTATCGCGACTTCCTTGTCCTGCACGACAACTCTGGTATAAAAATTCGCCGTCAATTTCGGGTCATGGTGACGAAGCAACTGCTGCGCCGTGACGAGTTGGACGCCTGCCTGACTCAGCATCGTTCCGAACGTCGTGCGGAGCGCATGGAAATCCAGAACTCCGTCATGAGTCTCCCTCTTAATCAGATCCTCGACCGTCGGTTGCAGGTCTTTCACATACCGTTTCCGGTTCCATGCGTTGAGATCGTCAATATCCTTATACAACATTTCAAAGCCCTTATCCTTCCACATGCCGTGCCAAATACTGGCTTTGGGAAGCATGGGGTGCGCCTTGAAATAGGCGATGAATCGCTCCCGCAATTCCGGGGTTAAAGGCAACAGCGCATCTTCGCGGTTCTTGGCGTACTCGGCGCGCAGAAATATGGTCGCGCTTTCCGGCTCGACATTCACATCCATCCGACGGATACTCCGGTTTTCCGACCAACGCAACCCCGTATGCGCAGCGGTATGGTACAGCAGCGCACGCGCGTCGGGCTTCAATCCATGATGTTTTTTGCCATGGTATTCAACAAACCACAGCAGGATGGCTAAATCGCCAGCGTTCATAGCCCTTCTGTAATGGCGGATATCTTTCTTTTGATTATATAGTTTCACCAGGGCAACCGGATTCTCGCTTATCCGCTTGGCATGCTTTAACCACCTACAGAATGCCTTGACGGCCCGTATGGAGTGATTCAGCGTACTCAGCGAAAGTTCCAAGTCGCGGAGGTGCGTGAGAAATTCCAGATAGTCTTCGGCGGAAATCTCGCTGGGCAATCGCCATTTACAATACTCAATGGCCTTTTTGATATAACCAACCGTTTCCTTGACATGCTTTTCAGTGCCAGCCTTGGCAACCATGACTTTGCGGAAATCCTCGACATGATCCGCCATTGATTTGGAGAAACCGGCATATTTACCGGCGACAATGCCATATTTCACCAGTTTTTCGAGAATAGCCGAAGGGCAGGATTCCAGAAATTTGATATCTGCGTTTTCCAGTGTGCCGCTGACCTGGCGGACGCTGACCAGCCTTTTAACCGCCCGTTCAAGCTCTGCGGACGCCGCGCGTGACGCAAAGGCCGCAATTCGCCGAACGGTGTCGGTGTGATCGCGAAATTGAATCGTGAATTTAGAGCAATTTTCCGTTTTCCCTTTAGCGGATTTATAAGCGCGCTTGAGGATGGCCATTATTTCTCCTTTTTCGATTTGCGGGAAATTTCGTACTTGGTGGGGTGCTTGTCGCGAATCGGTTCAAGGACAAACGAACCAAGCGTATTCCCTTTTATTGCGGAGAGTTTCTTCCACAATTGAAGTTCGTTTGCGCTGATTTTGACATGCAGGCTAATGATACGCGCATCATCACCCTTTGATGGAGCGCCCATAACGGAACGCTTTTCGTACTTATTTTTCGAGGGAATGGGTGGCATGCTCCGTCTCCTGGTCTTCAAGTTCTCCCCAATGTAATTCAGGGAGAACTTGAAGTCAATGGTTTTTCATCTTTCCCGAGGCTTTTATTTGTTCCCATTTTGATTGGCTTGGGCAACCGGCCGCGACCCACCGCAAAATCTCGTCACGAATCCAAAAGTCGCGCCGGCCGAGCTTCACCGCGACAGGTAGTTTTCCCGTCATTTTGAGGGTATACCAGTGCGTCCGTTTGATCCCCAGCAACTTCGCGGCCTCGACACTGTTGACCAGGACAGTCTCCGTGCCTTCGGCGGATGCGCTCATTGGGGTCTGTGATGTTCCCGAACGATTAGACGACATAGTCATTTTTGCGACCCGCCCTTCGGATGCCGGCAAACAGATTTCTGCTTACAGACTGCTTTGCCTTGCTTCGGCTCCGGACACCCCGCCCCGATCCACGCGAGGATTTCCAGTCTTTTCCAGCGCCGCAGGCGCTCCAGCTTGATGCTGGTGGGCGTTCTGCCGGCGTCGGCCAGGCGCAAAAACGCGCTCCTGCTCATGCCGCACATTTTGGCGACCTCGTTGGCGGACAGCAGTTCGTTGTAATTGCTGTTGATCAACTTCACCGCCTCCGTGATCATCTCGCACTGCTTCTCGAAGGCGGCGAGCCGAATATCCCCGCTCACCTGCTTTCGGTGACGTTTCCTTCCCATTCATCATCTCCTGAAATCAATTGCTCCGTATCCTGCCGCGCTTCCCCTTCCGCCTGTCCAACTCGAAGGCGATGGCGTTGCCGCTCAGACGGTTTTGCCAGACGGAAGTCTGTCCGCCGACCAGCGCCTGGGCGAAATCAATCATGGCTTCGACAAACAAATTGGTGGACGCCTCGGTGCCGATATGGCGGGAGCCGCCCCTCGCCGGCCTTAACGCCGCGATGGTCATGGCGACCGGATCGGCGCCCTCGGTGTCGACGAGCGTCCCGCCGTCGCGTTCGCGATAGGCCGCATGCACCTTGTCCTGGAAAAGAATCGTCCAGGTTGCCGGCGGGACTTTGCAGTAGGCGAGTTTTTCACCGAATTGGCGTGTCGTTATGATGCCGCTGAAACGCAGTATCCCACGGTAGCAGGCGTAGACATCCTCGATTGTCACCAGATTCAAGGGAAAATCGGGAGTGTTTAAACCCTCCGCCCGACCGCCCTCTTTGACAAAATGCAAAAAGCCCTTGTTTTTCGACGGTTCAACCGCGCCACCGACGCCGATGTTGTCCAGAATTTCGCCGGCGCCGGCGATATCCCCCAAGCCCCCCTTCTTTTGGGCTTTTTGTTTCTTATTGCCTTGGGCGGGTGGGCTAAGGGTTTTGGGTTCAATCTCCCTTATATTTGTTAATCTGGGTATAGGGTTTTGTAAGGGTTTAGGTTGTAGTGCCTCTTTGCTTCCGTTTTGGTTCCGCGCCGCTTCCGCATCACTTCCGGATTGGTTCCGCTCCATTTCCGCGTCCGGCGGGGAATCGTCGTCATTATCCGGCGGCTCCCTGTCCATCTCCTCCTCCCCCGCCTCTTCATCCTCCCACTCCCCGTCTCGCTTCTGCCTGGCGCCGTAGGTCTTCCCGTATTTCGCCCAGGTCCTAGTCAGCCATGGTCGCCCCGAAGTCTTGAGCGCCTTGATCAGGAAAGGACCGACATAATCCAGCCAGTCGTGAATAAGCCAGCCATCGAGCCACCGATCATTCCGCAACACCTCGACCAGCCGCACCACATCACCCCGGTACCCGGTGACGATGGCGACGAACCGATAGGTCGATTCTTCGTCGCCCCGCCACAGGTCGCCGTCCTTGGCGTACTTGAAGGTCAACAGCCACATCCTGACGAGGATGCCCAGCGCGTGAGCTTCGTCTATCGCCAACACCATCGCCGTGGAAATGAGTTTTGGATGAAAGCATAGGTCCACCGAGACGGCGAGCCAGAGTTCCTTGATGATTTTCGCTTCCACATCGCCGACCAATGTCGGCGCATTAAATACTTTTTTCGACGCTTTTAGCGTTAGTTTGGGAGATATGTCAATTTCACGTTCCTTCTTCACGTTGTATTCCTTAAAATAACATACTGTTAAATATCAAAACAAAAAACTACGAATTTTTAGCGAATGCGTTTTAAATTCGCTATAGCATCGTGTGATACGTACTAAAACTTCCTGACATGAAACTTAATCGACGTTTCAAGCGCATTTATTTAGTCATTAATTTTTATTCTTGCTTATTTAATGCGCTTTAAGCTATAAGACACGCGTCATTTTTGATAAAGTGACAATTGCATTGCGCATTAAATTCTAAGGATATGCAATGACAGCCCTGCCGAATCCTGAAAATTCCGCTATCCCGGCCTCCTCGATAGCCTATTCCAGCGGACGCGGCGCTTCCGCGCGCTTGGTGGGAGTCGACGAGGACTGGTTCACCTACGAGTTCGCCGGTCCGACCAGCAGCACCAACAAATTCATCCGTAAGTACAGGCGGCGCAGTACGCTGGCGGTGGCGCAGATTCCCCTTCTGGTCGGCATGGTCGGCATGTTGCCGCCGGAGGCGTTCGACGCGCTGTTCGACGAAAACACCGTCGAACTGGCGCTCAATCAGGACGGAGGGATATTTCAGGAAAAACTCGGGGATCACGGCCGCGAAATCTGCGACATGAACGACCAGCTTGCCTGGGAGTTCGTGCGCAAGGCGGCCGGCATTCTCAACAAGGTCATCACCGAAGAAACGCCCACGCTGGAAGGCTGTCTTCCCCTCGACGAGTCGCGCATCACCTGCATCGTCCCGCCCGTCGTTCCCCAGCCGATCTTCGTCATTCGCAAGCGCGCCGTCAGGGTATTCACCCTGGACGATTATGTGGCGTCGGGGATTTTGTCGCTCCATCACCGGCGGGCCATCCGCGACGCCGTCGCCGCGTGCAGGAACATCATCATTCTCGGCGGCACCGGCACGGGGAAAACCACCTTCGCCAACGCCGTCCTCAACGAAATCACCGAGGTCGAGCCCTGGGCTCGCCTCGTCGTCATAGAAGACACGCCCGAGTTGAACGCCACCGCGCCCAACAAGGTCGTCATGCAAACCACCGAACACGCCTCCATGGGCCATCTCGTCAAAACGTCGCTCCGCCTCAGTCCCAAGCGCATCATCGTGGGTGAAGTGCGCGACGGCAACGCCTGGGAGCTTTTGAAAATCTGGAACACCGGCCACCCCGGTGGCCTCGCGACCCTTCACGCCAATGATTGCGCGTCCGGCATATACCGCCTCAAAGACCTGGTGAGTCAACACCCCACCGCGCCCGAACAATGCGAACCGAACATCGCCCTGGGAGTCAATCTGTTGGTCAACATCGCACGCGACGACACGGGAAGGAGGATTGTCGCCGAAGTTGTTCAGGTCGGGGATTTTGACCCGAACCAAACCGAAAACAGCGGGTTTCGCCTCACGTCGCTGTAGGAGGCGCGAAGGGAATTTCGCATCGCAGGAGGTCGTCTCTTTGGAACGGCGAACGGTTCCGTCGCGCGACGGGTTCGCCGTGTGTCCGCCGGTCATGGCCTGCCGCTTTCCTCCGTTTGCGGGGGCCATGGCCCGGACTTTTCTCCAGAAAGGACTCTATGACGAAAAAATGGCTACAACTTCTGTTGTTTTCCCTATGTATCTGCGCCTTCTTCATGCCCGACGCCTTCGCCGGTCCAGGCACCGGCGGTTCCCTGCCATACGAGGATTGGCTCACGTCGCTGCGTAACAGCGCCACCGGCCCCGTCGCCTACGCCTTTGGCATCATCGGCATCGTCGTGGCGGGCGGCATCCTCATTTTCGGCGGCGATCTCAACGGCTTCTTCCGAACCATGTGCGTCATCGTGCTGGTCATGGCGCTCCTGGTCACCGCCAACACCATCATGACCGACCTGTTCAAGACCAGCACGGAAATAGCCTGCGCCGTAGCGCCTGACTCGCCGGGAGTCGTCGTATGAACGACGAGGTCGAACTGGAAAAGGTTCCCATCCATCGCGGCTTGATTCGCACCAATCTGGTACTCGGGGGAGACCGGGAGCTGGTGATGTTCGCCGGCCTTATAGCGGGGACGCTCGTGTTTTATACGTGGGAGATCAAGGCGGCTGCGGTGGGCATCCTGTTCTGGACGTTCGCCATATGGGTGTTGCGGCTGATGGCGAAGCATGATCCGAAAATGCGCCAGACCTACATGCGCCACCGGCTCTACCGAGCGTATTACCCGCCCATGTCGACGCTCTGGCGGAACAACACGGCAAGCCAGGGACGCCAGTACCGCGACCCCTGGAAAATCACGTAAAGGCCCGGCCATGACCATAACCGAATATTTGCAGGACATAGCGATGAAAGTGCCTCCCCACGCAGTCCTCATCGCTATTTGTATTCTCGGGCTGTGCCTGTTGGCGGTGTTGATTGCGCAGGCGCGGCGGAATTCCCTCTCCAAGCTGCACCGGCATCGCACCGGCGATCCCGGTGTGGCTGATTTACTGAATTGGGCGGCGGTGGTCGAGGATGGCGTCGTCGCCAACAAGGACGGCTCCCTGATGGCGGCGTGGCTGTACCGGGGGAGCGACAACGCCAGCGCCACCAACGCGGACAGAAACACCGTTTCGCGCGTCATCAACGCGGCGCTCAACCAGCTCGGCAGCGGCTGGATGCTGCACATCGACGCCATACGCCGGCCTTCGCCAAGTTACAGCCCGAGGGCGCTGTCCCATTTCCCCGATCCGGTGTCGCAGGCGATTGATGACGAACGCCGCGAGTATTTCAACCGGCATCAGGCGTTGTATGAAGGGTGCTTCGTTCTCACCGCCACCTACTTTCCGCCGGCACTCACCCAGGCGAAATTCGTGGAACTCATGTTCGACGATCCGGATGGAAAGTCGACGAACGCCACCGAACGAAGCGCCAAGATAATCGCCGACTTCAAGAAGGAGATCCATTCCCTGCAAGGCCGCCTGTCCTCGGTGCTGACGCTGGAGCGTCTCAAGGCATCCACCTTCGAGGACGAGTTTAAACAGCCTGTCACCCACGACGATTTTCTCCGCTGGCTGCACTACTGCCTCACCGGCATCAACCAGCCCATATTCCTGCCCCGCGACCCCGCGTATATCGACTGTCTCGTGGGCGGTCAGGACATGACGGGCGGCATCACCCCACTTATCGGGAACAAATACATCAAGGTGGTCGGCATCGACAACTTCCCCTTCGAGTCGTCGCCGGGGGTGCTGGCGCGGCTGGCGGAGTTGCCGGTGGAGTATCGCTGGTCGACCCGTTTCATTTTCCTCGACGCCCACGAATCGGTGGCGCTCGTCAACAAATTCAAGCGCAAATGGAAGCAGCGTATCCGCAGCATCAAGGATCAGGTGCTGCGCACCAACAGCGGCTCCATCGACCTTGACGCCCAGGCCATGTTCCAGGACTGCGAAATGGCCTTGATGGAAGTGAACAGCGGCGTGGTCGCCATGGGGCTGTATACCTCGAACATCGTCCTGATGGGGGAGAACCTGGAGGAGCTGGATCGTTCCGCCGACTATCTCCAGAAAACCCTCGGTGTCATGGGCTTTCCCTCCCGCATCGAGGACGTGAATTGCATGGACGCTTTTTTTGGCACGTTGCCCGGTCACGGCGTCGAAAACATTCGCCGCGCCATGCTGAACACCCGCCATCTCGCCGATCTCATGCCGACAAGCTCCATCTGGACCGGCCGCGAGGAGGCTCCCTGCGAGTTCTACCCGCCGATGTCGCCGGCGCTCTTGCACTGCGTCACCACCGGCTCGACGCCGTTCCGGCTCAATCTGCACGTTCGCGACCTCGGACATACCGTCATATTCGGACCCACCAGTGCCGGCAAGAGCGTTTTACTCGCCACCCTGGTATCGCAATTCCTGCGGTATCAGGACATGACGCTTTTCTGCTTCGACAAGGGACAAAGCCTCTATTGCCTCACCAAGGCGGTGAACGGCAGGCATTACAACATCTGCGGCGAGGACAGGCGGGACGAGGCCGGGCAGATGCACGCGAAATACTCCTTCTGCCCGCTGCAATGGCTGGAAACACAGGCCGACATCGCCTGGGCCTGCGCCTGGATTGAAACGCTCATCAATCTCAACGGGGTTCGGATAACGCCCAAGCAGCGCAACGAAATCATGCAGCGCATGGAGACGTTCAGCCGGACGGGCGAGAAATCGCTTCTCTCCTTTGTGGCAGGCTTGATGGATCACGATATGCGCGCCGCGCTCCACATGTATACCCGCGAAGGCATGATGGGCTACATGCTGGACGCCGACGAGGATAGGCTCGATCTGCGCGGGGGCGGGCTCGCCGTTTTCGAAATCGAAGACCTCATGGCGATGGGCGATCCCAAAATCGTCATGCCCGTCCTTCTCTATCTCTTCCGGCGCGTCGAACGCTCCCTCAAAGGCCAGCCCGCCGCCATCTTCATGGACGAAGCCTGGCTCATGCTGGCCCACCCCGCATTCCGCGACAAGATAAACGAGTGGTTGCGCATCATGCGCAAGAACAACTGCGCCGTCATTCTCGCCACCCAATCCATGTCCGAGGCGGTCAAGTCGGACATTCTCGATATTATCCGCGATTCCACCGCGTCGAAGATTTACCTGCCCAACTCGAACGCCACCTCGGAGGACGCGGCGGCGGTTTACAAGAAAATGGGGCTGAACAACCGCCAGATCCACATCATCGCCAACGCCGTCCCGAAGCGCCAATACTACTACGTCTCCGAGGAAGGCAGCCGCCTGTTCGAGCTGGCCCTCGGCCCGCTGCAACTCGCCCTCATGGCTGTTTCCGACAAGGATTCCGTCGCCAGAGTCAAGGAACTCGAATCCCGGTACGGCGACGGCTGGCTTGAACACTGGCTGCGGCTCCGGCGCGCCAATCCCTCGGTTATTGCTGTGAAAGGCCAAGCATGAATCCATTG
>JAISXA010000093.1 GCA_031270685.1 Planctomycetota bacterium | reverse complement strand
CGGCGGTCGGCATGACTCGCATTGTTCATGCCTCGCGCCTGTCCAGAGCAAGGAAAAGTGGGGCACTACGTCCTTTTCCAAACTCACATCTCCTTGATAATGATATGGTTGTAAATTGTAACGGTCGAAGATGAGTCTGAATCCTCCACAACTTGGTTGTCCCCGCCTTCAACCGCCGCCATGGCGGATGGGGGAAAGAGGGAGATGTATCCAAACGGGCGGTAATGACAGAAATATTCTCCCCAAAAGAATCATCCCGCACGGGAATGGAAGACGACTCATGGGTATGAATAATTCCGGTTAAATCGCCAATCGCCACTTTGCAAAAATCAAAAACGCCTGTGCCGCAAGGATCGTGATTTTTACCAATTGGGCATTCGGCGGTTTGAATGCCCACTTTGCAAAAGTTCAGTAGTAATGGAACATACGCGGAGACGCCATTTTTCCGAAGGAGTCGGCTTGGCGGAACCGCACCGAGCTTCATTTCACTTGTCAATCGCTGGTCAAGCCTTATAATGCACCCGGTAGCATCTTTGGAGGAAATCGGGCGGCGGTTGGCCCGATTTCCTCCAAAAGTCCACACGGATAGGGTTGTGATTTTTACCAATTGGGCATCCGGCGGTTTGAATGCCCAAGTTGCAAAAGTTCGGTTAATAATCGCCTTGACGGGTCCGGACCTCGTTCCGGGCCTGGATTTTTTCGTTTGGGAGCGGCATGGACGTTTCGCTTATCCGTAATTTTTCCATTATCGCCCACATCGACCATGGCAAGTCCACCCTTGCCGACCGCATCCTGCTGCACACCGGATTGGTGAGCGAACGCGAATTCCGCGCGCAGTTCCTCGACGACATGGATCTGGAGCGGGAGCGCGGAATCACCATCAAGGCGCATCCGGTGACGGTCGAGTATCACGCCACCGGCGGCGAACGCTATCAGGTGAATTTCATCGACACGCCGGGGCATGTCGATTTTTCCTATGAGGTGTCGCGGTCGCTCGCCGCCTGCGAGGGGGTGCTGCTGGTTGTGGACGCCACCCAGGGCATCGAGGCGCAGACCGTCGCCAACGCCTATCTGGCGCTGGCGCACGACCTGGTCATTATCCCCGTCGTCAACAAGATCGACCTGCCCTCGGCGGCGCCGGACGCGGTGAGCGAGGAGATCGTCGCTTTCCTCGGCTGCGATCCGGCGGACATTCATTACGCCAGCGCCAAGACGGGCGAGGGGATACCCGGCATCATGGAGGCGATCATCGAGATGATTCCCCCGCCGCCCGGAAATCCCTTCGCTCCGTTCAGGGGACTGATTTTCGATTCCGTGTACGACGATTATCGCGGGGTCATCACCTATCTGCGCGTGGTTGACGGAGAGGTGAAAACAGGGGACCGGGTGGAAATGCTCTCGAGCGGACGCGCTTACGAGGTCACCGATCTCGGCATTTTCGCGCCGGATATGAAGCCGGTGAAATCGCTTTCGGCGGGGCAGGTGGGGCATGTCGTAGGCAATCTCAAGGACATCCGCGCCGTCAAGGTCGGCGACACGCTGGCCGCCGCCGGGTCGCAGGTCGAGGCGTTGCCCGGCTATGTCGAGCCGAAGAGCATGGTGTATTGCGGGTTGTACCCCTCGTCAACGGAGAATTTCGAGAACCTGCGCAAGGCGCTCGACCGCCTGGCGCTGAACGATGCGTCCTTCAACTATCAACCGGAAAGCTCCGCCGCCCTGGGGCACGGCTTCCGCTGCGGCTTCCTTGGGCTGCTGCACATGGAGATCGTCCAGGAGCGACTTGAGCGCGAGAGCGGTCTCGATCTGGTCAAAACGGCGCCAAACGTCACCTACGAGGTGCTGCGGACAGAAGGGACGGTCACGGAGGTCCATTCCCCGGCGGACATTCCCGATCCTTCGTTCATCGCGGAGATCCGCGAGCCGGTCGTCAAGCTGGAAGTGATGGCGCCAAAGGAGTTCATCGGCGCGGTGATGACCCTGGCGGAGGAGCGCCGCGGCGACCACAAGGGCTTGGAGTACATAGGCGGGCGTCGCGCGCTGCTGCATTACGAAATCCCGTTTTCCGAGATCGTGTTCGATTTTTACGACAAACTGAAGAGTTCGACGCGCGGTTACGGAACGATGGATTACGAATTCGCCCGCTATGAGGCGGCCGACCTGGTGAAGGTGGATATCCTTATCCACGGGCAGCCCGTGGACGCGTTGTCGGTCATTTGCCTGCGCGGCAAGGCGGATGCGCGCGGTCGGAGAATCCTGGCGCGGCTCCGAAAGGAGATACCGAAGCATATGTTCCAGGTGGCCCTGCAGGCGGCGGTGGGGGCGCGCATCGTGGCGCGGGAGAACATCTCCCCGTTTCGGAAAAACGTGCTCGCCAAATGCTACGGCGGCGACGTGACCCGGAAGCGCAAGTTGCTGGAAAAGCAGAAGGAAGGCAAGAAGCGCATGCGCGCGATAGGCAGCGTCACCGTGCCGCAGAAGGCGTTCCTCGCCGTTCTCGAGGCGCGGGACGACGCTTAGCGGCTTGCGGCCCGCCTTCCCGTATTTCCATGGTTGACACGGGCGGACGCTTCCGTATCATTGTAATGTCCCAAAGGCATCCAGACACAGCCGTCCCCTTAGTGCAGCGGTCAGCACATCAGATTCTCAGTCTGAGAACAGGGGTTCGAGTCCCCTAGGGGATGCCAAACAGTAATACCCGTAACCGTAAATGGTTACGGGTATTTTTTGTTGACATTGACGCCCTTCCTGATAGCATTTTCCCCACGCTTATTCCCCACGCTTATTGTTCTTTTGGGTCGCAAAAAGGGCAGATATGGCACGCACGAAGAACGCGATTCCGGAAGCAAAAAAACGCTATCATCATGGGTCGTGGGAAATCTTCTGGCGATGGGGAGGCCGCCAGTACCGGGTTGTCGCCGGGGTAACTGGCCAGGCAAACGACAAGGCAGCGGAAACGATCCGCCGGGCGATATCGTCCTGCCTTGCCGGCGACGGAGCGTTCGCTCCGCCCTTCGACCAGGCGCCCGGCGCCTTGCGCTACCAGGCGGACCGCTACGGCCGCCGGGAGGAGGCAAGAATCAGCGCCGATCCCTCCCGGTGGCTGGAGGACTACGCCGGGAACATCCGGGGCGCGTGCAGTCCGCGATGGGCCGATATATCGCTGTCGTATCTCCGCCGCCTCGGCGACCTGGCCGCCGTCACACCGGACAAGGCGCTCAAGTATCTGGACCGAATGGCGGCCAAGAGGGCGTCCGGAACGCGCAATCGCGCCCTGGCGGCCTGCAAACGGTTTTACGGGTGGGCCGCGCAAACCGGGCGGATGCCCGAAAATCCATTCGCCGGCATTTCCGCCCTGCCGGAGGAACATGCGGAAAGCATCGTCTACTGCACCCGGGAGGAACGCGGCCGTATCGTGGCGGCTGCCATTGGCCTTCCCCGCGGCCTGGCGATCCCTGTCGCCTTTTTTGCCGGCATGCGGCGGGAGGAGATCGCGCGGATGCAATGGATCGACATACTTCATGCCGAAGGCAGGATCGTTGTCCCGAAGACAAAGACAGGCCGCCGGCGCATCCTCCCTCTGGCTTCCGAACTGCAAGCGCTCCTGGCCGGAATTCCGGAATCGGCCCGCCGCGGCTTCGTGGTGGACTATTCGCGGGAATCGGAAGCATGGGTCGCCGAAGCGAACGCACTGATCGAGGCGATCCGTTGCCGGCTGTCGCGGCCGCTGGAATGCAAGCCCGACGGGACGCCCGCCGGCACATCGCGGAAGAAATCGTTCGCGATGACCGGGGCCGACTTGGCCAGGCCGGCCCCGGAACACTGCCCCGCCATGGCCGCGGACGGCCTGCCGTGGATTCCGGCGGAGCGCATCCGCTGGAACGCCTTCCGGCACACCTTCGGGAGCCTCCTGGCCCAGGCCGGCGTCAGCCTGGACAAGATATC
>JAISXA010000090.1 GCA_031270685.1 Planctomycetota bacterium | reverse complement strand
CGAGGACAGTTTCGGCAAGTCCGGGGCTCCGGACGCGCTGTTGACGAAATTCGGCCTCACCAGCGCAAGAATCGTCGAGAAGGTCAGGAAGGCGATAGCCATGAAGAGGGGATGAGCCGACAACAGGGTCGACTTTTAAAGGAAATCAATTGGCGGTTCGATTGGTTTCCTTCAAAAGTCCACAACCGGGAGACATCCATGAAAGCCGTCGTACTTGAAAAGAAGGACCGCATCGCCGTCAGGGACATGCCGATCGTGGGAACGATGGGCCCCGACAGCGTCCGCATCGCGGTCAGGAACGTGGGCATCTGCGGCAGCGACGTCCACTACTACACCCACGGGCGGATCGGTCCGTACGTGGTGAACGCGCCCATGATCCTCGGTCACGAGGCGTCCGGCGTGGTGCTGGAAACGGGGGCGAACGTCAAAAACCTGAAGGCCGGCGACCGCGTCTGCATGGAGCCGGGCATTCCCGACGCGAAATCGAAGGCATCGAAGCTGGGGCTGTACAACCTCGACCCCGGGGTCGTCTTCTGGGCCACCCCGCCGGTGCACGGCTGCCTCATCGAGGAGGTCATCCACCCCGCCGAGTATACGTTCAAGCTTCCGGAAAACGTCAGCCTCGCCGAGGGCGCGATGATCGAGCCCCTGGCCATCGGCATGCAGGCGGCGAAGAAGGCGCGCATCGCGCCGGGCGACGTCGCGGTGGTGCTCGGCGCCGGCACGATCGGCATCATGTGCGCGCTTTCCGCCCTGGCCGGCGGCTGCAGCCGGGTGTTCATCACCGACAACAAGGCGGAGAAGCTCGCCATCGCCGGCGGTTACCCGGGCGTCACGCCGATCGACATCGGCGAAAAGGACGCGCTCGGGAAGGTGATGGCCGCCACCGGCGGCTGGGGCGCCGAGGTGGTGATCGAGGCCAGCGGCGCGCCGCAGGTCTATCCCGGATTCGCCGATTACGCCTGCCCGGGCGGAAAAGCGGTGCTGGTGGGGATTCCCATCGACCCGGTGCCGTTCGACATCACCAAGATCCAGGGCAAGGAGCTGGATCTGGCCTCGGTCTTCCGCTATGCCAACATGTACGACCGCGCGATCAATCTCGTGTCCTCGGGCAAGATCGACGTCAAGCGGCTGATCAGCAAGGTTTACCCCTTCGACCAGGCCGTTGCCGCGTTCGAGCACGCGGCGCGGCTGGAGCCGGATATCGTGAAGATCCAGATCGAATTGTAGCGGTTCCGGATTTCCTTTGAAAGTCGACGGAAAATCACCTTTAAGCCTTTGACTCCGCTCGGGGTCGGGGTTATGATGTTGGCCGCATCCCGGTCACGGAACGTCGGCGTTGGTCCGACCTGCTTCAATACATCAATGGCCATTAAGGAGGAGATCCCATGAAAGCATTGCGCATGATGTGCGGCCTGTTCGCGTTCATCGCCTTCGCCGGGACGGCGCTCGCGGCGGAACCGATCAAGCTGGGCGTGTACCTGCCGCTTACCGGCGACAACGCGTTCGGCGGACAGCTGGAACTCGAGGGCGTCCAGCTCGCGCACCAGCAGTTCCCCGAGGTTCTCGGACGCCCGGTCACCATCTCGGTCGTGGACAACAAGTCCGACAAGGTCGAGGCCGCCAACGCGGTGAGCCGCCTGATCGAGAACGACAAGGTCGTCGGCATCATCGGCACCTACGGTTCTTCCCTGGCCATGGCCGGCGGCGAGGTCGCCGAGCGCGCGGGCATTCCGATGATCGGCACCTCCTGCACCAACCCCCTGGTCACCCAGGGCAAGAAATACTCTTTCCGCGCCTGTTTCATCGACCCCTACCAGGGCGCCGGCGCCGCCGCCTTCGCCTTCAAGAACCGGGGCTACCGGAAGGCCGCGCTGCTCACCGACATCTCCAACGACTACGCGGTCGGCCTTTCCAACTTTTTCCGCCGTTCCTTCCTGAATCTCGGCGGCGAAATCGTCTCGATCATGAATTACCAGGCCGGCGACCAGGACTACACCGCGCAACTGACCGAAATCATTTCCAAGAATCCGGACGTCGTCTTCATGCCCGCCTATTTCGCGCAGGGCTCGATCATCATGAAGCAGGCGCGGGAGCTCGGCGGAAAGTTCGTCCTCATGGGCGGCGACGCCATGGACAACCCGGACACGGTGAAGATCGCCGGCAAGGCGGCGGAAGGGTTCCTCCAGACCACCTTCCCCTATTCCGTCAACATGCCCAAAATGAGCCCCGAGGCCAAGGCCTTCACCGACGCCTGGAAGGCCGCCTATCCGCAAAAGGATCCCAACGTCAACGCCGCTCTCGGCTACAACAGCTACCTGATGTTCATCGACGCCTTCAAGCGCGCGGGCACGGACGATCCGGAAGCGGTCACTTCCGCGCTGGCCGCGACCAAAAACCTCTCGACGCCGCTCGGCGTCCTCACCCTCAACGAAACCCACGACGCCGAAATGCCGGTGGGCATCATCGAGATCAGGGACGGCAAAAGCGTGTACCTGGGCGAAGTGGTTCTGGATTAACCCTCCCGGCGGAGGTCCGGGGCGGACCTCGCGGTCCGCCCCGGACGCCGCGCACAAGTCCACGTCAGGCAAGGGGCATTGATCCGGGGGGGGGGGCCGCATGTTTTTACAGCAATTCTTCAACGCCCTGACGCTTGGATCGCTGTACGGCCTGATAGCCATCGGCTACACCATGGTGTACGGCATCCTGCGGCTCATCAATTTCGCCCACGGCGACATGTTGATGCTGGGCGCGTATTTCGTGTTTTTCGGCTCCGCCATCTTCCGCCTCCCCTGGGGGGCGGCGGTGGCGGCGGCGATCGTCGCGGTCAGTTTTCTCGGCGTGTTGGTGGACCGGGTGGCCTACCGCCCGCTCCGGGCCGCGCCGCGGATATCCGCCCTCATCAGCGCCATCGCGGTGTCGTTCTTCATCGAGAGCCTGGCGGTGGTGCTGTTCACCGGCCTGCCCCGCCCGGTCTATCAGCCGGACTGGCTCATCACCCCGTTCGAGGTCGGGAGCTCCCGCCTGATACCGCTGACCCTGGCGGTGCCGGCGGTATCGCTGGCGTTGGTGCTGGCGCTATTGTGGGTGGTCTACCGCACCAAACCCGGCCTGGCGATGCGCGGCATATCGCGCGACATCGAGACCACCCGGCTGCTCGGCGTCCGGGTCGACCGGATCATCGCCATGACCTTCGGCATCGGCACCGCGCTGGCGGCGGCCTCCGGCATCATGTGGGCGCTGCGCTATCCGCAGATCCAGCCCTACATGGGCGTTTTCCCCGGCATGAAGGCGTTCATCGCGGCGGTCTTCGGCGGCATCGGGTCCATCCCGGGGGCGATGCTGGGCGGGCTGTGCCTGGGATTCATCGAGATCATGGTGATCGCCTTCTTTCCCCTGCTTTCCGGCTACCGCGACGCCTTCGCCTTCATCCTGCTGGTGGCGGTGCTGCTGGTCCGCCCCGCCGGCCTGTTCGGGCAGGTCCAGGAGGACAAGATATGAGCGGGAAGACGCTTAACGCCCTGCTCACCGCCGGCGCCGTCGTCCTCGCCGGCATGCTCCTGGCCTGGGCAAACGCCGGCCTGGACAACTACAGCATCAGAATCCTCAACCTCATCGCCATCAACGCCATCCTCGCCGTGTCGCTCAACCTGATCTACGGCTTCGGCGGCATGTTCTCCCTCGGCCACGCCGGGTTCATGGCGATAGGGGCGTACACCTCGGCGCTGCTCGTCCTCGGCCCGGAGCAGAAGGAAATGATGTGGATGCTCGAGGACATCGTCTGGCCGCTTTCGGTGATCCAGATCCCGTTCTGGGCGTCGCTCCTGGCGGGCGGCCTGGCGGCGGCGCTGTTCAGCCTGGTCATCGCCCTGCCCGTGCTCCGGCTCGGCGGCGACTACCTCGGCATCGCCACCCTCGGCTTCGCGGAAATCATCCGCGTGCTCATCACCAACAGCGCCTCGGTCACCAACGGCTCCCTCGGCATCAAGGGCATCCCGCCGCACGCGACATTGTACGTCAACTACGCCTGCCTGGGCTTGGCGCTCTATTGCGTCGTCCGGCTGCTGTCCAGCAATTTCGGGAACGTGATCAAGGCGGTCCGCGACGACGAGGTGGCGGCCAGGGCGATGGGCATCGACACCTTCCGCTACCGCGTGCTCGCCTTCTGCCTCGGCGCGTTCTTCGCCGGCATCGGCGGCGCGCTCCAGGGCAACCTCATCACCACCATCGACCCGAAGATGTTCAACTTCCTGCTCACCTTCAACATCCTCATGATCGTGGTCGCGGGCGGCCTGGGGTCGATCACCGGCAGCGTCATCGGCAGCGTCATCATCACCTTCATGCTCGAATGGCTGCGCTTCGCCGACTCCCCGTTCGAGGCGCTCGGGGTGACCATCCCCGGCGTGCCGGGCATGCGCATGGTGGTGTTCGCGCTCGCGCTCCTCGCCCTCATCCTCTACCGCCGCGAAGGCATCATGGGCATGCACGAATTCAGGTGGGAATGGCTGTTTTCGCGCCGGAGGAAAAAGCCATGACCGCGCCGATCCTGCAGATAACCGACCTGACCCGCAACTTCGGCGGCGTGGTGGCGGTGAACGGCTTCAACATGACGGTCGAGCACGGCATGATCGCCGGCCTCATCGGCCCCAACGGCGCGGGCAAAACGACGGTGTTCAACACCGTCAGCGGCTTTTACCGGCCCAACGCCGGGCGCATCGTGTTCGAGGGCCGCGACATCACCGGCAGCCCGGCGCACCGGATCTGCCGCTACGGCATCGCCCGCACCTTCCAGAACATCCGCCTGTTCGGCAACGCCACGGCGGTGGAGAACGTCATGGTCGGCGGCCATGTCAGGCGCAAGAAGCAGTGGTGGATGCCGCTCGTCTTCTGGCCCGGGGTCATGGAGGAGGAGCGGAGCATCAGGAGCCGCGCCGAGGAGCTGATCCGGCGGGTCGACCTGGAGCGCTATCGCAACGAAAAGGCCGGGGCCCTGCCCTACGGCGCGCAGCGCCGCCTGGAGATCGCCCGGGCGCTGGCCACCGAACCGACGTTCCTCCTCCTGGACGAGCCGGCGGCGGGCATGAATCCGCAGGAGACCGAGGAGCTGATGCAATTCATCAAGCGGCTCCGCGACGAATTCGGCCTGACCATCCTCCTGATCGAACACGACATGAAGGTGGTGATGGGGGTGTGCGAGCGGATCTGGGTGCTCGATTACGGACGCCTGATCGCCGAAGGCGACGCCGAACGGATCCAGCGCGACCAACGCGTCATCGAGGCCTATCTCGGCGATTCCATCGACGCGGCGGCGGACGGCGGCGGGGAGCGGGCCGGCGCCGGGCCGGAAAGCGGGACGGAAGGGGAGTCATGCTGACCATCGAAGACCTTCATGTCCGCTACGGCGGCATCCACGCCGTGCAGGGGGTGAGCATCGCAATTCCGCGCGGCAGGATAGTCACCCTGATCGGCGCGAACGGGGCGGGAAAGTCCAGCGCCATCCGCGCGGTCGCCGGACTGGCGCGCGGCGCCAGCGGAAAAGTGCTTTACCGGAGGAAGGAAGGCGGCCGCGAGGAGCAGCTCCTCGGCATGCCGCCCGAGAACATGGTCAGGCGCGGCATCTCGCTCTGTCCCGAGGGGCGGCGCATCCTGCCCCAGCTCACGGTGGAGGAAAACCTGCGCCTCGGCGCCTACGCGCGCGACGACGACGACGGCATCGCCGCGGACCTTGAGGGCTGCTACGAATTGTTTCCCCGCCTCCGGGAGCGAAAATGGCAAAAAGGCGGAACCCTTTCCGGCGGCGAGCAGCAGATGCTGGCGGTGGCGCGGTCGCTCATGAGCAGCCCCGACCTGCTGATGCTGGACGAGCCGTCCCTGGGGCTCGCGCCGTTGCTGGTGAAGGAGATTTTCCGGACCATCGTCCGCATCAACGCGGCCGGCCGGACCATCCTCCTGGTGGAACAGAACGCGCTGGCCGCGCTTTCGGTGGCGCATTACGGCTACGTGCTCGAGGTCGGGCGGGCGGTGATGGCGGCGCCCGCGAAGGAGCTGCTGAACAATCCCCGGGTCCGCGCCGCCTATCTCGGGGGATGACGATGCG
>JAISXA010000078.1 GCA_031270685.1 Planctomycetota bacterium | reverse complement strand
TACGCGCAGCATCTTTTCGAGAACCGGCGCATAGTGGAAGGCCACGGCTTCTGCTACCAGCGGGAGCCGGACTCCATCATCTGGGCGGTGATGGACGACGGCGCCTTGCTGTCCTGCACCTATTTGCCGGAACAGAAAGTCGTCTGCTGGAGCCGGCACGACACCGCCGGGCGCTTCGAATCCACCAATTGCCTGGCCGACGCCAACGGCGAGGACCGGGTTTACTTCGTGGTCGCCCGCGAGATCAACGGCCGGATCGTCCGCTTCCTCGAAGTGATGAAGGAGCCGCTGGTCCCCACCGACGACCTGGCGGAAGCCTTTTACGTCGATTGCGGGCTGACCTACCGGGGGCCGGAAACGACCGCGCTGCTAGGCCTGGAACATCTGGAAGGCCGGGACGTGTCGGTATTGGCGGACGGCTTCCGCCGCTCGGCCAGGGTCAAGGATGGCCGGATAGAACTCGCCCACCCGGCTTCGGTAGTCCATGTCGGCCTGGGCTACGCCTGCGAACTGGACACCCTGGACATGCAGCCGAACCAGCAGCCGGTCAAGAACCGGAGCGCCAGGGCCATCGTCGGGGCGGAGGCGCATTTCTACAAGTCGATCGAATGCAAGGCCGGGCCGACCGGCGGGAAGGCTTACGAAGTGTTCCGCTCCGAGCGCGACGGGACGCCGACGCTGTTTTCCGGAAAGAAGCGCTTCAACCCGGCCACGCCGTCGGAGCCGGACGGCTACCGCCTGCATTTCGAGATGGACGCGCCCTATCCGCTGTCGATCCTGGCGGTGTCGGCGCTGGGAGATGTTGGCGCATCATGACGGGAGGCTGAACCATTGCCCGACGGCATCGTGAAGACCGAGGCGTGGATGGTTGACGACCTGGCGGGCCGCATCCGGCCGGAGCACGAGCGGGAGATCAACGCCCTGTTGCCGATGCGGGCCGGGGAAGTGTTGCGCTACGGGGTCGGGCACGCGGCGTCGTGCTACGCGGGGATCAGGGAGGGAACGGTATTGTTCATCGTCGGGGTGGAAAAGCCGGGCTTCCTCACCGGGTCGGCGCTGGGCTGGCTGCTCGGCTGCGCGGACATGGACCGCCACGGGGTGTGGATAGCGGAACGGTCGCGGGAGACGCTTCCCGTCCTGCACCGGGAATCCGGGGCCGCGCGGATCGAGAACCAGGTCCCGGCCGACTACCACGCCGCCCTGAAATGGCTGCGCTGGCTGGGATTCAGGACCGCGCCGGGATCGGGCGGACTGACGGGGACGCCGCACGTGAAGGTGTGGCACGATTGGGGGCATGAATGCAACTGACCAAAAAACGGGAATTACCGTTGGTTTTGATTGTCCTGCATTTGGCGCATGGTATCGCGTTCACGCTGGCGAAGATTGGTCGCCTTGATAAACACCGCAACCAATCCGCAAAGCGGAGCGGCGCCAAAAAGCATACCGACTACAGGATATCCCAATTCGACTGTTTTGAAGGCGGTATAAAACCCGGCGAGACAAACTATCAGACCGCAAACAAGTCCGGCATAACTTTTTATAATGTCATGCTTTATGACTCTGTTTTCAAGTCCGTGGCGATGCAAGGTTTGCTGTTCGGCCATGGCAAGAATGCGATTTGCCGCGCCCGGCAATACCTCATTATATCCGGCGAATTCTTCATGCGAAGGGATTGGGCCAGAGCGCCAGGTGACGATTTTATGGCTCATAATCAAAGAATTATCAGGCGAGTGATTTTCCCGCCTGACTGAATTGGGAGTGGAATTTTGTGATGCTTGACGTTGACGCTTACGCTGGTTATGCCCCTTACTCGACATTTTGCATGGCCTTGTTTATGTCATTGCCGACCATGCACCAATCCGCGGCGGTCGCCTGTGCGTCCGCCTGCTCGCTGGATACGTTTCTGTTGTACGAGTTTAAGGCGCTTTCAGCATCAAGAATTCGACCTATCCCTTCGATAAACGACGGTCTTTGGAAGAGGCGAAACGACAAACTGAACTCCGCGTATTCGTCCATTATGCACCCTCCTGTTAAAACGGGATCATAACAATGGTAATTGTCGGAAGCAACCATTTTTCCTTTCATCACGACGAAGCGCCGGCAGTATACCCCAAGCGTTCAAAAGGACTAAAAAAATGAGCGGTCTTTTCGGCGGGGGCGGTCTGTTCGGCTTCGGCACGATGATTTCGATGTTCGGGACCGGCATGTCGGCGTCGGCCGCCTACCAGGAGGCGGCGGCGCAGAACGCGGCCGCGCAGTACAACGCCCAAATCGAGGACCAGAACGCCGCCTATTACGAGCTGATGGGCGAGCAGGCGCTGGCGCTGGGCGAGAAGGACGCCGCCGACCTGCGGAGAAGCATCGGCCTGCTGAAGGGGGAACAACGCGCGAATTACGCCCAAAGCGGGGTCAAGGTGGACGAGGGGACGCCCCTGGAGGTGGCCATGGATACGTCCCGCTGGGGCGAATACGACGCGCAAACCATCATGTACAACGCGGCGATCGAAAAGCTGGGCTACGACCAGAAGGCGTACAACAGCCGGGCGTCGGCCTCGATGCTTAGGGCGACCAAGAGAAGCCCGTCCCTCGCCGCCGCCGGGGTGGTGCTGAACGGGGTAACGTCGGTCAGTCAGCGGTACGGGGGTTGGTAATGGCGAAGATCAGAACCTACACCGGCGGCAATGTCGGCGCCCGCAACCTGATGGAGGTCCCGGCGGGGCCGCACGCCACGGCGGAGGCCTTCGGCGCCGGCCGCGCCCGCGACTTGTACAACCTTGGCCAGGCGGTGGAGAACGTCGGCGGGGAAGTGCTGCGCATCGCCGAGATCAGGGCCAAGCGGGCGGACGACGCCATGATCCGCACCCTCGACACCGAGGCCGGCGAC
>JAISXA010000033.1 GCA_031270685.1 Planctomycetota bacterium | reverse complement strand
AGGATCCCGTGCTGGAAAAACACCTCGCCGTTCCTGGCCTTGTGGACGCCGAGGAAATCGCTGACGCTGGTCTCGCCGTGGAGGTTGACGCTGCGGAGCGGCCAGTTGAGGCGGGCGGCGAGTTGGGCGATAAGGCTGGACTTGCCGGAGCCGGTGGGGCCGACCAGGAGGATGCGGTCGTTGTCCACCAGCGACGACAGCACCGCCTTGCCCAACTCCGGGTCGAAAGCGAACCTGGCGTCCAGAACCGGCACGTGCTCCCGGGCTACGGCGTTGCATACGGTCTCGACGCCGAACAGCTCCCTGACCGCCTTGACCGCGCCGTCGACGACCTGGATGCGGTTGGCCGCGAGGTAATCGCCGAAGCCGGGCGTGAACAGCGGCGCGTTGGGGCAGCGCGACCGGTAGACGTCGGGCGTGATGCCGTGCTCGTCGCGGATATGCCGGAGCAGGCTGACCGGATCGGCCTTGCCGCAAATGCCGCAGAAGATGTGATCGGTATCCACAAGGGTATCCTTTCGAAGCATTGACAATGAATGGAATGGCTGTATCATATCTGATACGGCGGGGAAGATGATGAAACCCAAGACGTTGTCCATACACTTTTACCGAACGCGGAATGGCAGGGAACCGGTTCGGGAATGGCTCAGGGGGCTTGGCCGTCCCGATTCCCTGGCGATCGGCGAGGATATTGCTGTCGTGCAACACGGTTGGCCGCTGGGTATGCCGGTCTGCCGTCCGCTTGGCGACGGGCTGTACGAGATCAGGAGTTCGCTGTCGGGCAGCCGCATAGCCAGGGTGCTGTTTTTCTTCGACGCCGGCGAGATCATCCTTGTCCACGGCTTTATCAAGAAGACCCGGAAAACGCCTGGGCAGGATTTGCGGCTGGCGCGCGAACGCAAGCGCGATTACCTGGCATGAATGATATTGAGGAGATGAATGATGACGGATAAAGCGGAAAAACCGCGTCGCGGTTCCAGTTTCGACTCCTTCCTTCAGGAAGAAGGCATATACGAGGAGGTGAACGCGGGCGCGGTCAAGAAGGTGCTGGCGTGGCAATTGGCGCAGGCGCTGGAAAAAGGAAAAATCACTAAGACGGAGCTTGCCGCCCGCATGCTCACCAGCCGGGCCGCCGTCAACCGCCTTCTCGACCCGGACAACCCCTCCCTTAACTTGCGGACGATGGAGAAGGCCGCCCGGGCCTTGGGCAGGAAGCTGGCGATCCAGTTGGTGGAAGCCTGAGTTGCGCCGCTGGCGTTTGCCGTGAGCTTGTTCCGAAGTGGATGGGAACGTTGATGATTGCACTGCGACAAGGCGCTGTCGGCGACATTCCTGTATTGGTGGACATCTGGTGGCGCTCAGTGGAGGCAACCCACAACTTCCTCGCGCCGGACGACATCGCTGCCCTGGAGCCGGAAGTGCGCCGAGGTCTTGGCAGGCTGGAAGTATGGGTTGCCGAGTTGGACGGAGTGCCGGCCGGTTTCATGATGATGAACGGTGCCATGATTGAGGCGCTCTTCATTGACCCGGGGCATAGGGGGAAGATGCTAGGGACGCGGCTCATTAGTCACGCCAGGGAACTGCGAGGACGAAACAAGGAACTGCGAGTGGATGTGAACGAAGGCAATCCGGACGTGCTGGGCTTTTACCTGGCGAAGGGATTCAAACAAACAGGAAGAAGCGAGACTGACGGCGCCGGAAGGCCATGGCCATTACTGCACATGGTCCTGCCTCCCGGTTGATTCGGGGATGTCGGGCCACTTGCCGCACAGGGTCTTGTAGCCGCAGGTCCCGCATTGCCAGGACGGCGCGGGGTAGCAGACGCCGGAGGCCATGCACTTCCATATCTCCCGCGCCTTGGCGATAACCCGTTTTTCGTTGTTCTTGTCCGGCGGGATGTCCACGGGTATGACCTCCGGCTCCTTTACTTTGGTCACCATGTCCACCCGCAAGACCAGGGGCAGTTGCAATTCGTCCAGCAGTCCGGTCCGGCGAAGCGCCAGGGCGTACAGGTCCATCTGGTCGCGGTCGATGTCCTCCGGCCTCATCCTCTTCGCCGCCGTTTTGAAATCGACGAGGTGGAGGCGCCGGTTCCCGGACGGCGCGGTCCGGATCTCCACCAGGTCGATGCGGCCCTTGAGGGCGGGCAAACCCGGCGCCATCGGCGCCAGGAACTCCTCCTCGACCGCGATCACCTCGCCCGCGTTGGCGTTGGCGTGCGCCAGAAACGCCTCCAGCATCCGGACGGCGGTTTGGCGCAGTTCCATCGGACCGGTCTTGGCGGGGAACTTCACCGGGGGCGGCGTCCCGCCGTCCCCGGCTTCGCCGCGCTCCTGCCACTTCGCGTCGTACGCCTCCATCAGGTCGTTGAAAGCGGCGGTCTTGCCTTCGAGCCGCATCTGGTAGAACCGTTCCGCCGCCGCGTGGAAGGCGGAGCCGAAGATCAGGGCGGCCGGGATGTGTTCAGGCCGGTGGGTCCGGGACAGGCGCCAGGCCAGCGGGCAGCCGGCGTAGCTCCTGAGCTGTGACGCCGAGATGTGCGGCTGGTCCTGGCGCGCAGTCTCGCGCGGCGTCCTCTCGAGAGCGCGCGTCCTGGGATGCGTATTCAGGAACGATCGCGATTGCGGTTCGTGTATCAATGTGGTCATGGCTGTATTCTCCTCGTATAAAAGTAGTCAAACCCCTTGTCATGATGCGCCAGCGGCGGGGTGTTCCCATCCCGGACGCTTGCAGGGGCTGCCCGTCCGGCACGGACCGTCATGATGCGCCAGCGGCGCGATTGAATGACCCTGGACATCGGCAGGGGCTGCCAGTCCGGCACGGACCCGGCACGGACCCGGCACGGACCTACTCCCGGCCGCCGTCGTCCTTCAGCGCGTCGATAAGTTCGCTGGCCTGCCTGACGCTGAGGTCGTCCGGCTGGGAGACGTTGAACCGGTCCTCCAGCATTTCCCGCAGCACGCCGCGTTCCATCCCGTTGGACCTGGCGATGGCGAAGACGGCCTTGATCTGCGCCTGGCTGGCGCGGCCGGGCCGGCCGCCATCGTTCCGGGAGTTGCCGCCGGGCTTGCTCCAGCGGCCCGGGCGGCTGGAGCCGTGGGAATGGCCGCGCCAGCGATTGGCACCGGCTTCGCCGGGGTTGCGGGGAGCGTTCCGGATGGCGGGCATGAAGGCGGGCGGGTTGGCGGCGGCGTCCCGGATCTCCCCGTCGATGGCCGCGTGCAGCAGCGCGTAGAGCTTGCGGATGTTCTGGCGGATGTTGTCCTGCGTCTGGTCTCCAGGCAATTCCATCTCCAGACCGCACGAGAACTGCTGCGAACTGAAGTCGAGACCGGGGATGGGAACCTTTTTCGACAATACGGCTGACAATTTGGACATGGCGCTTCTCCTTGCCGGGCATAAGCGAAGCCGCCGACGGCGTGCCGGCGGCTTCATGGGGTTGTGTTTTGCGTACGGACGTCCGTACGCGCGCCGGCGTTATGCGCCGTCGGCGCCTTCGCCGCGCGCGAATGGTTCGTCGGAATAAATCGTGAAAACAGCCTTCACAATAATCGCCTTCGCCGCGCGCGAGCGGTTCGTCGAACTCGCCGTCGAGGCGGCGGCGCGGTTGCGCCGTCCGCCACTCGCGCCCGGCGGGTGCGGTCGGGGCTGTGGCGGCCTTGAACTGGATTATTCGAAATGGCTATGGCGTGGATTTTTGGAGAAAATCAAACAAACCGCCGTTTGATTCTCTCCAAAGTTTCCCAGGGTTACATTTTCCGCCGGGAATTATTGCCTGGTCGGCGCTATCACCCGACCTGATGCAAAATCAACCCGTTGATCCGTAAACAGTAACATCTTTGGAGGAAATCGGGCGGTGGTTGGCCCGATTTTCTCCAAAAGTCCACTAATAACAGACTTTTGAAGATTACGCAACCCAAAAAAACGCGTATACAGGTAGTTCCTGAATTATTGAACGGTCGAAGCGGGAAGACGACATGGCATTGACTCTTTCGCCCTATAACTGTTGGCGGACGTCTTGCCAAGGGAGTCAAAGAAAGAGACGCAATCCTTCTTCCCGTACCATCCGCGTTGGATGATGGCGTTCTTTTCGTCTTCACGTTCTACCCTGGCCAGACAGACCGCACCATAAACCATTTCACTGCTGTCCGGTTGTTTCAATCATCAAATCACACAACATTTGATTCGGTTGCGTGTTACATGATAAATTAACCGGTATCGATTTCAAATTTCCTCGATAATTCCGACTCCTGTCCCCATAAAGGAGTCGACCATGAATACAGGCAGAAATATCTTCGCCCAGCTTGTGGAGAATCTTCCCATTCGGCGATTTCACACGCTGACTATGCGCTACAAAGGCGATTACAAAAACCGGAAGTTCTCATGTCACGACCACCTCCTCGCTATGGTTTTCGCACAACTCGCCTCCTGCGACAGCCTCCGCGATATCGAGGCCGGTCTTTCCGCGAATCCCCCGAAGCTCTACCACCTTGGCATTCGCTGTCGCATTCGGCGCTCCACTCTCGCCGATGCCGATGAGCGGCGCGATGCCAGGATATTCGAAGAATTCGGCAAACTGCTCATCGCCGAAGCTCGGTGCCTCTACGCCGAGGACATATTCTTCCCCGAGCTCAATGCCGTCGTTTATGCCTTCGACTCCACCACCGTCTCCCTCTGCCTCGAACTCTTCCCGTGGGCCGCATTCCGGCGACGCAAAGCAGCCATAAAACTCCATACGCTCATCGACTTGCGCGGCAACATTCCGTCGTTTGTCCTGCTCTCACCAGGAAAAATGCATGACGTCAAGTCGCTTGACCATCTTCCCATAGACCCCGGAGCCTTTTATCTCATGGACCGGGGATATCTGGATTACCAGCGTCTGTATCGCATCCATCAAGCCGCCGCCTTCTTCATCACCCGCTTGAAAGACAACTCCCGCTTTCACGTCGTCGAATCGTTCGCGGCCGACAAGTCGGCCGGAATCCTCTGCGATCAAGCCATCCGCTTGAGTGGGGCGAAGTCCGCCTCCGCTTATCCCGAACGCTTGCGCCGAGTCAAATACCGCGATCCGGAAACGAACATCGTCTACGAGTTTCTCACCAACAACTTCACTCTCCCCGCCCGAATCA
>JAISXA010000030.1 GCA_031270685.1 Planctomycetota bacterium | reverse complement strand
GGCATCGTGCTACCCAGTACCTGCCTATTGACGGCGAAGTGGGCGCGCGCGTCTCAATCCCCAGTGGGGTAAGAGGCATCGTGCTACGTGACAGTGTACCTCTACACCGTGAACGGCCCGAAAGTCTCAATCCCCAGTGGGGTAAGAGGCATCGTGCTACTTTTCCACGATGGCCAGAACATCGCCTACCCGATCAGTCTCAATCCCCAGTGGGGTAAGAGGCATCGTGCTACCCGCATGTCGACGGAGTGATGCGCGTGCCGCCGCCCGGTCTCAATCCCCAGTGGGGTAAGAGGCATCGTGCTACCGGGCCAATAGTGATTGGGACGAGTACGAAGCTAGTTGTCTCAATCCCCAGTGGGGTAAGAGGCATCGTGCTACCAGCCGCATGACCGAGGTGGTCGCCACGCCCTTCTTGACGTCTCAATCCCCAGTGGGGTAAGAGGCATCGTGCTACCATGATAGAAGAACTCCGGGGTAGATTGTCCTTCCTGGTCTCAATCCCCAGTGGGGTAAGAGGCATCGTGCTACCCTTTTGTCACAACGGCATTCTTTGTAATGTTCCGAGTCTCAATCCCCAGTGGGGTAAGAGGCATCGTGCTACTGTAGCCTTTTTAACTCCCGTAAATCAAACACCTTATAAAGCGAAATAACAATGCTGGATTTTGTGGCATGCTTTTTCATCCTTCACAAAGGAGGGTCGACAGGCTTGTTTCATTCATCCCCTTAAATTACAAGTAATTGAGGAAACGACCAACCTCCCCGCCATAGCCGTCTCCCGCTGGTCCCAGCTAACCGGATAGTGAACAACACCTTCCACAGGATAATATGCCGGATCTTTAGGGAAAACGCAAGTGCAAATTGATTATTTATTGTTGTTAAAAAAAGCGCTCCCACCGCCTGCCGCCGCCGAGAATTTCCACGAAAACCAATGCGCGCAGAGAACCCTACACTATGACGACAGGCGATTCGCCCGGGACAGGAGCATCCGCATCGCGGCCCAGCACTACGCGGTTACGGGAACAACACGCGCATAATTGGTACATGACGATGCGGTCCGCATCCGGATCGATGGTTTCGGCCAGCGCATCAAGCAACCCGTGTCTCTCTCCCGAATCGAGCAGCCCTTCGAAAACACTGTACTGGATACGCGTCATCATGCCGGAAAGCCGCTTGAAAAGTCTGGTCCGGCGTTTTTGTCCGGGAATATCGTAACTCACGACAAAATGGGCGTTCGCCATCTTCAGCCTCCGAAGCGGTGGGGACGGTAGCCGCCCTGTTTGAGCGCGCCCGCCCAACGGTCGACTTGCCGCGCCAGGCAAGGATTGAAGTCGAATTCCGGGTTATCCGCGTCGCCGATCGGAAGGGCGAGCCATTTCTCCCACTCGAAAAAAAACAGGCGCAATCCCTCGTCGGTGAGAGAGACCATGGTTTTGCGTCCCGGGCGACGGATGAAATGCCGTTCGGACAGTTTGCGGTAATTGCATAATTGCACGACAAAACGGTCTACAACCGAATGCCGGAACTCCTCGAGCAGATCCTGCGCCAATGCTCCGGCGCCCCGGACGATGCCGTGCAGAGCGCCAAGATGCGGTTCCATTCCCGCCGCGACAATCGCCGCCGCTATCCTGTTGCCGAGGAGACTGTAGGCGAGCGAAAGCAGCGAGTTGACGGGATCGGCCGGCGGATGGGCTTTCCGCCCGGCGAAGCGGATCTCTCCCGAAAAACATTCGGCAAGTCCGGAGAAATAGGTCCGCGCCGCCGCCCCTTCGAAACCCATGAGCTGGTCCATGGCGGTTGCGGACGCGGCGGCTGTTTCCAGCTCCCTTAACGCGTTCATCGCCATTCTTCCGTCCGCGGCGGGGCGTTTGCCGCGCCTCAGTTTCCGGACGACCATGGCGCCGTTGCCGATCTTGGCGCATACGATCGCGCGGGCCAGGCCGAGCCGTTTTTCGGAAGACCCGGCGACAGCGTACTGGCGCAGCTTGAGGAAGGGTCGCGAGAGGGCGGATGCGGCGAACGCCGCAATCCTCCCCGCGCGCCCGAGCCATGCCACGTTCACCCCGTGCCCGAAGCAGAGCTTCACCGCGTCCGAGGTGATCCTCGCCCCATCCGCCATCACGATTCCGCGCATCCTGCGCACCGGGGGTCTCGCGAGCAACCGTCTGCTTCCCGGCGGTTCCTCGCTAAACACCGCCAACCCCCCGCCGTCCACCCGCAGCGTCGCCGACCTCTGGACAATGTAGAGCGTCTCCATTGGCTGTCCCTTTTCATCCCATCCCCCCCCCCGCCGCCTAAGGACTTGTAAAGAAATAAGGTTCAACCTTGGGCGCGCAGATGCGGTTTGCGCAAAGTTTTTTCTTGCGGAAACGCAGACTCAACTTGTTTCCGCGCACTTACCGGAAAAGAAGCGGCTCGTCTTGCATGATCCTTCCCGTGACGATGTCGCGCACCGCGCGATTGACCCGGTCCTTGCGGAGCGCAACCGCCGCGATGACGTCGTCCAGCGTCGGTTCGCCGTTCGGTCCCGCCGCCCGGTAATGAAACACCGGCAATTCCCGTCTGCCCGACCCCAACCGCCGCGCCCGCCCGATCATCTGCCGCGTCGCCTCGGGGTTCCAATGCGGATCGGCGAGGTGGACGCTGCCGCCACCGGGAAGGTCCAGGCCCTCGCCGCCCACCGGCGCGAGCACCAGCGCGTCCAGTCTGCCGGCACGGAACTTCGCCAGCGCTTCCTCCCGTTTTCGCCGCGGCACGCCGCCGTGAAGCAATCCGCATTCGACTCCCAGGCCCGTGAGAAGCTTGTGGAGCGGTTTCGCCCCGAACGCGAGAAAATTGCTGAACGCCAGCGCCGGAAGCGATTGCCCCGCCACCCCGGCCGCGACGGCGGCCAGCTTTCCCGACGGCGCCGGATCGGATATGTTTTCCCGGATCGCGTCCGGACTGAGCAGCGTCTGCCGCGCGGCGGAGAGCGCCGACAGAATATTTTTCAATTCCCGGTCCGGCAACGCGCCGTCCGGCGCGGCCGCGACGCATTCGCCGTCCGTCTTCCGCATGGCGTAGCGGTAGGCGTTCCATTCATAATCGGTCAGGCGCACCCGCACGATCCGCTCCGCCAGTCCGGGCCTTTCCCCGAAGGCAACCGCGGAAGCGGCGTCGATCAAGTCGACCCATTCCCCGGCCAGCCGGCGCAACGCCGCGGGCCGCGCGACGCCGGTCGGCGGCCCGACGAGCGGCCTCTTCCCGATGAAGCGGCAATAAAGGCGTTTCAGGAAGGAGGCGCGGCGGAGATCCCAGGCGCGGGAAAGGCACGCGTCCAACTCTCCGGTCAGTTCCCGCCCGGCCGTCAGGTCGAGAAGCGCCCAGAACTGGTCGAGGGAGTTTTGCAGCGGCGACCCGGTCAGGCACAGGAACCGGTCCGTCGCCGTTCGCAGTTGCGCCAGGCAGGCGTGATTGCCGGCGGCGCGATTCTTGCCGTGGTGGATTTCGTCGCAGACGACGGCGTCGAAACGCCGCGAGCGGAGCGCGTCCGCGTTGGCGCGAAGGAAATCGTAGGAAACGACGGAAACGGGACGGCGGTCGAGGTCGGCGACGGCGAGGACGATGCCCGCGCCCAGGGTGGGTGCGTAGCGCCGCGCGTTTTCGAGGAAATTCCCCCTGAGATTCGCCGGCGCGACGACGAGCGCCCGGAAGTCCGGGCGATCCGCCGCGAGACGCCGGAGCGCCTCCAGCGCGGTGCGGGTCTTTCCCATGCCCGCCTCGTGGGCGACGAGAAGCGCGCCACGCTCCAGAAAGCGGCGGACCGCGTTTTCCTGAAACGGGAGGAGCGGCGGAGCGGCAGACATATGCGTTCCCCATGGTCGGGCAATCCGGAATTTTTCCTGGGGCGTACCGTTAGGGGATGGCGAAGGTGAACACCGGCCAAACGGGCGTGAATTTGCCGCAATTCGGGCAGACGGCGATCAAACGCATGGCGGTCGGCCACCAGGTTGGGAGGAAGCCAAAATATTTTGACGCCACGGTGTTTTCAGCCGTCGCAAATTCCGTTTCGCAACCAGGGCAGGTCAACTTCACCGGCAGTTGAAGAAGCGGGACCTGGGAGATGACGCATCCCGCTTCGGCGGAAACGGCCCTGACCGGAGTGAACGTCAAGACGCAGACGGCAATGGCGGCGAGGATGGCGCGAGCGAATTTGGCTTTCATTTCACGTCTCCCATGAATAGTGTTCGGCGTCTTGGAACAGGAGCGAACGGCGGGGATGGTCGGGGAACCGCCCCGCCTGCCGGCGCCGGGGGGACGGTTCCGGTGCGCCATGTCAGTTCCTTGGATTCTTGAAGACGGTCCGGCATCTCGGGCACATGACCTGGCGGTCGCGGTACCACGCGCCGCTTATGCCGCCGATGACGCCGCCGCCCAACGCACCCACGCCCAAGCCGACATACCACCCCGGAACCCCGCCCACGCCTCCTATGACCACGCCGGTTCCCAGGCCGGCCCACGCCCCGGCGGCGCCCCCGGCGGCGGCTCCGCCGGAAGCGCCGACGGTGACGGCGTCCCACCAGGGCGCCTTGTTGTCCTCGGGGGCGAAGGAATACCCGCACCCGGGCTTGACGCAGGCGACGTAGCCGCGCTCGGCGGAGAGGGCGCGGCCGGAAAGGATGGAGACGAGAACGGCGAGAACGATGGGCATGAGCGTGGTCTTCATGGCTGGCTGTTCCTTTTCAAGTTTGCGTCCGGACGATCCGGAATCGCCAATGACGTCGCGCGTTGCTTCCAACTGAACTTTTACCAATCGGGCCTTCAAACCGCAGAACGCCCAATTTGTAAAAATCGCAACCCTTGCGGCGCATGCGTTTTTTCCCAATTCCAAATATCTATACGCCTGTCGCCCCGCGCATCTGACGTTTTGCCGCGACGTATTGTGAATTTTATCCGCAAGGATTGAGACTGCAGATGCGTCGACGGCTAAGGAGGCGACGCGAAATTAATTTATATGCTTTTCGGTTGTACGCTTGACTGGCGCAGTCCCGTCGCTCCCCGAATGTAAATGTTACTTTGCATCGGGTCCTAATTGTAGACTTTTAAAGGAAATCGGGCCAATGGGTTGATTTTTCGTCAGGTCGGGCGATACCGCCAACCTTGCAATAATTCCCGACGCAAAATGTGGTTCTTCCGACGAAGGTGTGGATGAAAAGGGGTGTGATTTGATGATGCACCCACTTAAGTGGACTTTTGGAGGAAATCGGGCCAACCACCGCCCGATTTCCTCCAAAGATGTTACTGCTTACGAGCCAATGGGTTGATTTTTCGTCAGGTCGGGCGATGCCGCCGACCTTGCAA
>JAISXA010000265.1 GCA_031270685.1 Planctomycetota bacterium | reverse complement strand
GAATGGCGCGGGAAAATGTCCTGGAAGAAAACCGCCGTCATCGTCCTCGTGGGCGCGCTGCTCCTGGCGATCGGCGCGGGGATCGGCGCGGGCACGGCGATCCTTCACGTCCGGAAAGTTATCGCGCCCAAGGCCGACCCCACGGAACGCATCGGCGACCTGGTAATGGCGAGCATTACCGACGAGGTGGATCTTTCCGCCGGGGAAAAGGAAAAAATCGCCGAGCTGGTCCGGCGGCATATGGTCGCGATGGATCGCATGAACAACGAATACGGCCAGTCCATCCAGGGCGTATTTGACGACATGTGCGCCGAGATTTGCGAGGTCCTCGGATACCAGCGCACCCATACCTGGCGGGATGCGGTGCGCCGCAGTTTCGGCGAGCGCGCCGCCCAGCGCATAAAGGGTTCGCCGGCGCCGGATGAATGACGCCAAGAGGGTGTCAGTCTACAGTATTTTCGGACGTGGCGAAATGAGAAACATTCTTGAACAGGCAGGATTTGTGCGTATAAAGGAAATACTGCCGCAAAAAATCCAATGGCTTTGCCTGTCTGCCCAAAATGAAGACGTCATTCCGTAGTGGACTTTTGAAGGAAATCAATCGAACCTCCGATTGATTTCCTTCAAAGTTTCAGGACGTCACCGCCAGCATCCGTTCAAGGGGTTGCCGGGCAAGGTCCATGACCGCCGGCGGCAGTGCGATTTGCGGGCTGAAATCCTGCAGGGAAGACAACACATCCTCCAGGCTGATTTTTTTCATATTCGGGCACACCGGGTGCGGAATGGGCGGGATGAAGGTTTTTCCGGGATTTTCCCTTTTCATCCGGTGTATGATGCCGATTTCCGTGCCGATGATGAATTCCGGCGCGGTAGAGGCTCGAACCTGCCGCAGCATGCCGCCCGTGCTTAACGCCTGATCCGCCAGTTCCGTCACCGCGGGCCGGCACTCCGGGTGCACCAGAACCTCAGCTTCGGGATGTTCCCGGCGTTGGCGCTGAATCGCCTCGGGCAGGATGCGGTCGTGGGTGGGACAATAGCCAGGCCACAACTCCATGGGGCGGCCGGTTTGGTCCATGATGTTCTTTCCCAGATTCGCGTCCGGGAGAAACAGGATGCGTTTTTCCGGCGGGAGCGAACGGATGATCCGTTCCGCGTTGCCGGAGGTGCAGCAGATGTCGGCCAGGGTCTTGGTTGCCGCGGAGGTGTTGACGTAGGCGACCAAGAGCGAGTCCGGATGCGCTTCCTTGTACTCCCGCACCGCTTCGAACTTCGCCATGTCCGCCATGGGGCATCCGGCGAAAGGGTTGGGATGCAGAACCACGGAATCCGGCGACAATATCTTCGCCGTTTCCGCCATGAAGAGCACGCCGCAGAAAACGATCACCCCGGCGCCGCTTTCCTTCGCCCTGACGCTCAGTTCGAGGGAATCGCCGACGAAATCCGCCACATCCTGGACTTCCGGCAACGTATAGTTGTGCGCCAGGATGACGGCGCCACGCTCCTGTTTGAGCTTTCCTATCTCTTCCGGCATGTTCATGCGCGTCTCCCATGGTTTCGGCGTTCAGCCGCCACGGTATTGTGATATGAATCGGAGCGCGTCAACGCAAGGGGAAATTCGCCAAGGAACGCCCCGCTCGCAAGAACATGCCGCGACTGCCTGAACCACGCCCTTCCAAGCTGCTTGGCGCCTGAGTCGGGTTTTGTGTTCTTGTCAGGGCCATAAAAGTAACGGCCATTTCGAGCGGAGAGAGCGCGGCCTCGCAAACGTCAGGTTCTAAGCGCATTGGATCGGGGGAATAATATCAGACTTGCGCCACGCTTTCGCCGATCTCGAGAATGGGATCGAGCAGTATTTTCTGGGGGATGTCGGCGGTCTTATCCATCGCATCCGAATCGTGGATTTTCGCCAAAATCCGGTGTGCGACCAGCCGCCCGATATTATCCACCGGCTGCAGAATTGAGGTTATGCTGGGTGAGAACAGTTTGTTTTCATCGGTGAAGTCGAACCCGACGAGCGAGACATCCCCGGGAAAGGAGACTTTCCGCTCCTTGAGCGCCTTGATGGCTCCGCAGGTCATCTTGTACGAGGTTACGTAGACGGCGGTAAAGCCGCTTTTGACCATCCGGTCAAGAAGGCGGCGCATGCACTGGCAACCCGAGTCGACGGTGAAGGATCCGTATTCGATCAAGTCCGGTTCGGAAGCGATGGAATTAGCCTCGAGCGCGTCCAGATAGCCGGCCAGGCGCTCCTTGGTCGTCGTCTCCCGCTGGTCGCCGCAGATCACCGCGATCTTCCGGTGCCCGAAGCGCAGCAGATGTTCGACCGCGATGGAACTCGCCTTGAAGTTGTTGAGCAACACCGCGTCGATGCCGTATGGAAGGTTGGGGAGGTTGTCGATGAACACGACGGGAATGGCGCTCCTGCCGAGAAGCTTGAGTGCGCTGTTGTCGGTGGAAACGGTAGCCAGGATCAGGCCGTCGACCCGCTTCTCGTGGAGAAGCCTGACGTACAGGTCCTCTTTTTCGCTGTCCTCGTTGGTGTCGGCGAGGATGATCGAATAGCCGGATTTGGAAAGCACCTCCTCCACCCCTTTGATCACGTAGGCGAAGTAATCGCGGATGTCCGGGACGATGATGCCGACGGTGTTGGTCGCCTTGGCCTTGAGCGAGCGCGCAACCTGGTTGGGAAGATAGTTGTTTCGGTCCAGCGCCTTTTTCACCATGTCGACGGTTTTTCGCGATACGTGTTTCTTCCCATTGACGACCCGGGAAATCGTCGATATGGAGAGACCGAGTTCGACCGCGATGTCTTTTGAAGGAAATCAAACGGCGGTTTGTTTGATTTCCTTTAAAAGTCCACCGTTTCGGGACGCCGCCCGAACGCGCGTTCCCGGGGACGCCGACGCTTGACGGCGGGAATTCCGCGGCTACCATCCGTTGTTGGAGCGCCATCCGGGAGGGGCGGCATGTTTCAAACCATCATCAACATTCCCAGGCGGATCCGCAAAGCGGCCGGGTACACCTGGTCCGGACTGAAACACCTTTTTCGCAAGGAAGAATCGTTCCGCGTGGAAATGCTGGTTCTCGCCGCGCTGGCGGCCGTGGCGGCCGCGACCCCGTGGCCGGCATGGAAGAAGTTCGCGCTCGCCGCCGCCTATCTGCTGGTCCCGCTCGCGGAAACGCTCAATTCCTGCCTCGAGGACCTGTGCGACCTGGTCAAGCCCGAATACCACCCCGGCGTCAAGAACGTCAAGGACAAGGCGTCGGCGGCGGTGTTGTTCGCCATCTTCGCGGCCGCCCTCGCCCTCGTCGCCCTCATCCTCGCCTGACGCCGGGCGGAGCGGGTCGAAGCGCGGTTTTTCTCCGGCGCGAACGGAACCGTCCGGCGCGGCGGACTTTATAAATCGACCCATGGGGAACGGAAGCCGGCCATGTCCATATTGCGGATCGCGGTTGTCGACGGCCAGGGCGGTGGGGTGGGGAAAGCCCTGGTGGAAAAGCTTCGCCACGCTTTCGGCAAGGAGGCGTACATCCTGGCGCTGGGAACCAACTCCCACGCCGCCTCGATCATGCTCAAGGCCGGCGCCGACGCCGGCGCCAGCGGCGAAAACGCCATTGTCGCGAACGCGGACCGGGTGCGGGTCATCGTGGGCGCGCTCGGCGTCGTCGCCGCCGATTCCATGCTCGGGGAAATCACCCCCGCCATGGCCCGCGCCATAGCGCAAAGCGGGGCGCGGAAAATCCTCGTCCCCGTCAACCGCTGCGGCCTGACCGTGGCGGGCGTGAAGAACCTGTCCTTCGGGGAATACGTCGCCGAGGCGGTCGAGGCGGTCCGCGCGCTCCGGATCGGGGACGCCGCGGAGGAAGGCGGCTGATCCGCCGCCCCCCCCCGCAAGCGCGCCGTCCCGGGTCAGGCGAACTCGCTGCCGTTCTCGCCGAGGGAGTTGGTTTCGCCGGGCGGCATGGGGAGCAGCCGCCTCGGGGTGAAGCGGCCCGAGCCGGCGGTCGACTGCTCCCGCTCCCGCATCGCGGTCGTGGAGGTCTGGGGCGCGCCGCGCTTGTCGAGCGGGATATAGTTCCTGAGCGCCGGGCCGACGTAGATTTGCCGCGGCCTGGCGATGCGCGTATTCTCGTTGCGGCGCATCTCGCGCCAATGGGCAAGCCAGCCCGGGGTGCGGCCGATCGCGAAAAGCACGGTAAACATGTCGTAGGGGATGTTCGCCGCCTTCAGGATCAGTCCGGAATAGAAATCCACGTTCGGATACAGGTTCCGGGACAGGAAATAATCGTCCTTGAGCGCCGCCTCCTCGATCTTGAGGGCGATGTCGAACAGGGGGTTGTTCACGCCGGGCTTCGACAGCAGCTTGTGGCACAGGTTTTTGAGAATCACCGCCCGGGGGTCGAACGTCCTGTACACCCGGTGCCCGAATCCCATGAGCCGGGCTTCCTTTCTTTTGGCGTTCTCGATGAAGCGCCGTCCGTCGTCGCCGGATTCGAGAATGGAGGCGAGCATGGCGATCACCTCCTGGTTGGCGCCGCCGTGGCGCCTGCCCCACAGGGCGGCGATGCCGGACGAGATCACGGCGTAGACGTTGGCGAGGCTGGAACCGACCATGCGCACCGTCGACGTCGAGCAGTTCTGCTCGTGGTCGGCGTGGAGAACGAGAAAGGTGTCGATCGCCTTGACCACGTCGGGATCCTGCTGGTAGTTGGACACCGGGGACGAAAACATCATGTTGAGGAAGTTCTCGACGAAGCGCAGGCGGTAGGACGGATAGACCGCCGGCTCGCCGATGAATTTCTTGTAGGAAAAGGCCGCGATGGTGCGCACCTGCGAGACGAGGTTGGCGATGACCTGGCGCTCCTCCTCGTCGCCCATTTCCTCGGGGACGGGGTAAAACGTCGCCAGCGACGCGACCATGGTGGTCAGCAGGCCCATGGGATGCGCGTAATTGGGAAACGCGAGGAAGAAATGGCGCATGTCCTCGTGGATCAGCGACGAATTGTTGAGCAGCCCGGAAAAGCTGTTCAGTTGTTTGGAGGTGGGCAGTTCGCCGTACATCAGCAGGTACGCCACCTCGACGAAGCGGCTGCGCGCGGCGAGCTCCTCGATGGGATAGCCGCGATAGCGCAGGATGCCCTTTTCGCCGTCGAGATAGGTGACGGCGCTGGTGCACGACCCGGTATTGGCGTAACCCTCGTCAAGGGTGACGATCCCGGTCCGGCAGCGCAATTTCTGGATGTCGATGCCCTTCTCGCCCTCGGTGCCGGTGAGGACGTCAAGCTCCGTCTCGACCCCGCCGTAATTGAGAACCGCCTTGTTCATGCGCACGACTCCTGCGTCGGCTTTTAAAGGAAATCTGGCCAACCGCCGCCCGATTTCCTTTAAAGATTCAACCGCTTTCGTTTCAATGGGTTGTTTTTTCGTCGACTCGACCCGAACCCGCGGCGTTGCAAAAAAACGTGGCTGAAACGAACGCCCTGAAACTTTGAAGGAAATCAAACAGCGGTTTGTTTGATTTTCTTCAAAAGTCCACTCCCGCGGGTCACAGCTTTTTAAGAAAAATCACCTTGTCGTCGCCCTCGGCGTAAAAATCGGCGAGAACCGCCGCTTCCGAGTATCCGCCGCCCCGGTAGAAGCGGCGGGCGCCTTGGTACCGGTCCGTCCCCGACGTTTCGACGTACATCCGGCGGCATCCCATGGCGCGCGCCGCTTCCTCCGCCCTGGCCATGAGCGCGCCGCCGAGGCCGCGCCCGCGCCGCGGGTTGTCGACCACGATCCAGTACAGGTCGAACGAGCCGAGCGTGCAAGGCGTCGGCCCGTAGCACACATAGCCGGCGAGGGTTCCGTCGGGAGCGTCGGCGAACCAGAAATGGTATCCCGATTCGTCCCCCTTTCGCAGCCGCTCCCGGACCAGTTCAACCGCCACCGCGATCTCGTCGTCGCGGAAATTCCCCGCGGCGCCGGCGATCCGCCCGACCGAGGCGGGATCGCGCGCATCCACGGACTCCCTGAACGCATAGTTGTCGCCCATGGCCGTCAAACACCCTTGCGCCGAGCGCCGCGCCCCGCCCAAGCATGCGGAGGACGACGCCTTCGGCGTCCGCCGCGCTATCCGCCGCGCCGGAACAATTGCCGAAGTTTCGCAAATTTGGCGTTCAAACCGCCGAATGCCCAATTTGTGAAAATCGCAACCCTTGCGGCACGGGCGTTACCGATTTTTGCGAAGCGGCGATCGGCGGTTTAACCGCCGCTTCGCGAAACCTCGGTAATTATATGGTTCGGAACGGCCGGGCAAAGGGAAATCTCCTTTCACCCGGCCGGACTTTCGGGTATAATCCCTGGTCGTCCGCCGGGCGGGGATCCGGCGCCGCCGCCGGCGGGAGGCCGGCAGGAAGGAAATCGACCGTCCGCCTATGAGAACCGAGATTCATCTCCCCCCCGACCTGGAGCGCCAACGGCTGCTCTTCGGTCCGCATGATTCACATTTTCGTATGCTCAAGGCGGAACTGGGCGTAAACCTCGTCGCCCGGAAAGGGCGCCTCGTCATCGAGGGAGAAGAGGACGCGGTCGGCCGCGCGATCAACGTGGTGGAGCGCATGCTCGAAGCCATAGACAAGGGCCGGGCCTTCGTCCTCGAGGAACTCTCCACGCTCATGGAACGCCAGGGGGAGGAGGCGGAACGCGACCGTCAGGACGGGGTGATCTTCACCGACCGGCTGAAGATCACGGCGCGCACCCCGAACCAGGCCGCGTACATCGCGCTCATGCGCGGCAACAGCCTGGTCTTCGGCATGGGACCGGCCGGCTCCGGCAAGACCTATCTCGCGGTCGCGTCGGCCGTGGAGGCGTTGCGTTACGGCGAAGTGAAGCGGATCGTCCTTACCCGCCCCGCCGTGGAGGCCGGCGAACACCTCGGCTTTCTTCCGGGGGACATGCGGGAGAAGGTCGATCCTTATCTCAAACCCATTTACGACGCGCTCGACGACATGATCTCGCGCAGGCAGCTCGCCACCTATGTCGAGGCCGGGGTCATCGAGGTGGCGCCCCTCGCGTATATGCGCGGGCGCACCCTCGCGCGCTCCTTCGTCATTCTCGACGAGGCGCAGAACACCACTCCCCGGCAGATGAAAATGCTGCTCACCCGCCTCGGGGAGCATTCCCGCTGCGTGGTCACCGGCGACCTCACCCAGGTCGACCTCGCCGGTTCGGGGACCCGGTCCGGGCTGCTCCACGCCGCCCGCGTCCTTGACCGGATCGCCGGCATCGGCATGATGACCCTCGCCGGGGAGGACATCGTCCGCCACCGCCTGGTCCGCGACATCGTCGCCGCCTATGACCGGGACGCGGCGGCGGCGGGGGAGGAGGAAGGAGCATGACCGCCCGGCCCGGCGCGGGGACCGAAAATCATGGCTAGGATGCGAAACGCCCTGGTTGACCGCGAGCGCCTCAAGACCGCCGCCGTGCACGACGAAATATCGCGTTTCGTCCGCTGGCGCCGCCGCGACGCCCTGTTTCTGCTGTTCGCCGCCGTGTGGGCGGTCGCGGCGGCGTTTCCCTCGCTGTACATCGGCCGCCCCCTCCCCTACGTGGTCGGTTCCATCGCCAACGCCGACATCCACAGCCGCGTCGATTTCAACTGGCGCGACGCCGCCGCCGAGGACCAGGCGCTGCGCAATCTCGAATCGGGCTATGCGCGGCGCTACCTCGAGGAGCCGCTTGCCGAATGGTCCGCCGCTTCCCGGGAGACGTTCGACAAGCTGCTGGCGGCCGCCGCCGCCGCCGGCGACGGCGCCGCGGTCGCCGCCGCCGCCGCGGAATTGAACCTCCAGCTTCGCGACGGCGATGCCGCGGTCCTTTTTCGCGGCGCGTCGATCGCGAAAAACGATCCCGACCACTATCTGGTGCGGCCCCTGGTCACGGTCCTCGAACGCGACGTCTTCCCCAGGGGCGTTCTCGACGCGGCGCGCTTCGAGATGGAGCGCGGACGAACCATCCAGATCATACGCGACGGAAGGCCGCAGCTGGCGCTGGTGGGCGGCGAGCGGGGGCCGGTTTCCCTGGACCAGACCGGCGAACTGCTCAAGCGGCGCATCAGGGACCGCTTGTCGGCATTGCTCCCCGACGACTTCAAGGATTTGCTCGCCGGGATCGCCCGGACCAGGCTGCGCCCGAGCCTGTCCTACGACCGGGGAGGCTCCGAGGTGGAGCTGGCCGAGCGCCGCAGCGAGCTGCTCAGCCGGGCGCTGCAGGTGAGGAGGGACGATCTGCTCATAGCGCGCGGCGAGACGATGTCCATCGACAAGATGGGCAAGCTGAACGCGGAGGAACGGGTCTTCCGCGCCGCGCAGGGTTGGCGGCTCCCCTTCGCCCGCTTCATCGGCAATCTCGTCCTTTTTTCGGCGCTGGCCCTTTCGCTGACGCTGTATTTCCGGATCGCCGAAAGCGGGGGCCGGGGCGTCCGCCGCCGCTTTTTCGCCGGAACGCTGCTGTGTCTGCTGGCGGTCCACATCGGCTATCTGCTGGTCTGGATGGGCCTGCCGGGAACCATGCTCCCGATCGGGCTGATCGCGGGGGTGACGGCGCTGGGGATGAACGCGCGCACCGCCTTCTTCCTCACCGCCCTGGCGTCCCTGGCCGGCCTGATCATTTTCGACGGGCGGGCGGACCTGCTGGTCGGCTTTCTGGCGGCCGGATGGCTTTTCGTTTATACGGCGCCGCGGCTGCGCCGGCGCGGGCTTCTCCTGTTCATGGCGCTTCTTTCCGGTTTGCTGGGCAGCGTCGCCTTCAGCGCCTGGAATTTCACGCGCGGCGACCTGCAGACGCTTTTCTCGCTCGGATCGTCCCCGACGCCGCTTTCGGAGGGCGGCGCGTTTCCCCTCGTCGGCGCGCTCGCGCTCGCCGTCAACTGGTTCGGGTGCGGGCTGCTGCTGCTCCTGTTCCTGCCCTGGATCGAGCGGCTCTTCCGCGTCACCACCCGCATCCGGCTCCAGGATTACGCCGGTCTCGATCACCCGCTGCTCAAGCGCCTGATCGTCGAGGCGCCCGGCACCTACAGCCACAGCTCCCTGGTGGGCATGCTCGCGGAAACGGCCGCCGGGGCGGTCGGCGGCGACGGCCTCAAGGCGCGCATCGGCGCGATGTTCCACGACATCGGCAAACTGGTCAAGCCCGAGTATTTCAGCGAAAACGAGTCGGGGGTGAGCCGCCACGACCTGCTCAGCCCGCATATGAGCGCGCTGGTCATAGTCAACCACGTCAAGGACGGCGCGGAGATCGCCAGAAGCCATCATCTCCCGGAAAGCGTCGTCGACGCCATCCTTCAGCACCACGGCACGGGGGTGATGAGGTTCTTCTATCACAAGGCGGTCACCCAGGCGCCTCCCGGAACCGAGATCACCCGGGACGCCTTCACCTATCCCGGGCCGCGCCCGCAAACCGTCGAGGCGGCGGTGATCATGCTCGCCGACGCGGTCGAGGCGGCGGTGCGCAGCCTCGACGCGCCTTCCCCCGAGCATATCCGGAAGCTGGTGTCCACCCTCGCGCGGGAGCGCCTGCTCGACGGCCAGTTCGAGGAATCGGGGCTGACCATGGGGCAGCTCGCCCGCGTCGGGGAGGTCCTGGTGAGAATGCTATTGTCCATGTACCATGGGCGGGTCAAGTATCCCGACGAACCCGCCGGGAAGGGAGGCGGGAAGCGATGAACCGGAGGGATCCGCTGCTCCTCGTCCGCGTCGCCGACTCGTCCGGCGGGACGCGCCCGCCCCGCAAGCTGTTGCGGGAGGTTCTCGATCTCGCCTACCGGGAGCGCGGAAAACGCCCGGCCGCCCTGGACCTGGCGCTTCTCGACGACGCGGCGATCCGCGCCCTCAACCGGCGGCACCGTTCGCGCGACCGCGCCACCGACGTCCTCGCCTTCGCCGACGGCGAGGAGGAGCCGGACGGCCGCCTGCGCCTCGGCGACGTCGCGATCAGCGCCGAAACGGCGCGGCGGGAGGCCGGGGCCAGGGGCGTGAGCTTCCGCGACGAACTCGTCTTTTACGCGCTGCACGGCCTGTTGCACCTGCTGGGCATGGACGACGCCGCCGCGGACGGCAGGAAGGGAATGCACGCCGCGCAGGCGGACGCCATGCGCAAGTGCGGCCTGAACGCGGGAGCGGCGTTGCTGGGCGACGCGCTCGCCCCGGACGAAGGAGACTAGACCCCATGCCCGCCGGCGATGTGCCGTCATGGCTTGAAGGCGTGATGCTCGCGGTTCTCGGCTTGTGCGGCCTCCTCGGCGGCGCCTACGGCTGCGCCCTGGCCGCGGCGAGCCGGTCGCGCATCCAGCGCCGGCTGGAAAAGGGCGAGGTGTGGGCGGAGGACTTCGTCGCCCGCATCGCGTCCAACGATCCTTCGATCGCGGTCCGGGCCGACCTGCTGTCCTCCTCGATGTCCGTGGCGTTCATCCTCTACGGGTTGTGGGTGTTCCTTCCGGACGGCGCGGCGCCGGCGGCGGGCAGGTTCTTCTGGACCGGCGCGCTGCTGCTGCTGCTGCACGCGGCGCTTCGCGGCCTGGCGAGCCTTCTCGGCTGCCATTACGCGGAGCGCCTGGCGGTGGGGTTCGCGCTGCCGGTGCTGATCCTCACTTTCCCGCTGGCGCCCGCGTCGAGCGTCGCGCTGTGGGCGAAGCGGGTTTTCGTCCGCGTCTTCGGCATGGACGGCGGGGAGGAGGACGAACGGGAGGCCGAGGTCATCGACGCGGTCTCGGACGGCCAGCTTGACGGGGTGTTCGAGCCGGGCCAGACCCGGATGATCGAGGGCATTTTCGAATTCCGCGAATCCGACGTCGCCGACATCATCGTGCCCCGCACCGAGATGACCATGATCGACGCGGATTCCCCCCTCGCGGCGGCGTTGAACCTGGCCCTGGAAAAGGGCTATTCGCGCCTGCCCGCGTACAAGGGGACGCGCGACCATATCGTCGGCATCTTCCATATCCGCGACGCGCTGCTGTACTGGGACCGGCCGGAAAGCGGGCGCCCCGCGCTGGAATCCCTGCTCCGGCCGCCGCTGTTCGTTCCGGAGACGAAAAGGATACCGGAACTGTTGACCGAAATGGCCCGGGGCCAGTCGCACATGGCGGTGGTGCTCGACGAATACGGCGGCACCGCCGGCCTGGTCACCATGGAGGACGTGCTGGAGGAGATCGTCGGCGACATCCAGGACGAATTCGACGCCGGGGCCGCCGGCGGCGGCGGCGAGGCGCGGGAGATCGAGGAGGGCGTCTTCGTCGCGGACGGCAACGCCCACGTCGCCGACGTCAACAAGCTGCTGGACGAGGAGGTTCTGCCCGAGGACGACGACTTCGAGACCGTCGCCGGTTTCGTCCTGGACAACCTCGGCCACATCCCGGCCGCCGGGGAAACCTTCGTTTTCGACGGGCGCCTCGAGGTGAAGGTGCTCCAGGCCGACGAACGGCGGGTGCGCAGGGTCAGGCTCGCGCGCGTTCGGGGAACGGAGGGCGAATGAAAAAATCCGGGCGGCCGCCCGCCGCCGTCTTCGATCTGGACGGAGTGCTCGTGGACAGCACGCCGCTGCATTTCCGGGCCTGGCGGCGGGCGGCGGCGGAGCGGGGCCGGGAACTGGATTTCGGGCGGTTCCGCGCGACGCTGGGCACGGGCAACGGCGACACCTTCCGGAGCGTATTCGGGGACGGCTGGAGCGACCGCGACATCGCCGCGATAACCGGGGAAAAGGAGCGTTTCTATCGCGACGAACTGGCGCGCGGCTTCGTTCCCGTGCCGGGCGCGTCCGAACTCGTCGCGGCCCTGGCGGGGGCGGGGTGGCGGCTGGCGGTGGCGACCTCGGCGCCGACGGAGAACGTGCGCCTCGCGCTCGGGCTCCTGCCGAACGGGGAGTTGCTGGACGCGCGCGTGGACGCCTCCATGGTGGCGCGCTGCAAGCCGGATCCGGAGGTTTTCCTGCGGGCGGCCGCGCTGCTCGACAGCCCGCCGGCGTCCTGCGTCGTCATCGAGGACGGCATCGCCGGGCTGACCGGGGCGCGGCGGGCGGGCATGGCCACGCTCGCCCTCGCCACGACCATGTCCCGCGGCGAACTGCTTCCCTTCGCCGACCGGGTGCGCGACAACCTGCTGGGCGAGGACGGGCAGACGCTCGGCGCCGTCATCGCCGCGGCGCGGATCCGCAACCGCCGGTCCGGAGGCGCGGCATGAGCGACATAGTGGGCGGCATGAGCATCGCGGAGACGGTCCTCTGGTTCGTCCTCATATTCATCCTCCCCATGATCGCGATCATCCTCAACCGGCTGCGGCGCTACGAGGAGCTTTACGGATTGCTCGGCCCCAAAAGGAAAAAGGCGAAGGGGCCGCCGAAGCCGGCGCCCGCCGCGCCCGCCGTTTCCGCCGCGCCCGCCGTTCCGGGCGATGTTTTTCCGTACCGGGCGGCCGTTTTTCTCGATCCTTCCGAGATCGACTGCCTCGGGGCGATCGGCGCGGCGATGGGGGAGGGGGTTCTCGTCTTCGCCAAAACCGCCCTCTCGGCCCTGGCCGAATCCACCGACGCCAATCCCGGGTACGCGGAACGGCTCAAGGGCTTGGCCGTGGATTACCTCGTCGTCGACGCGAAGACGGGCAAACCGTTCACCGCCATTCGCTTCGAACCGGAAAAGGGGGCTCCGTCCGGCGCCCGCGACGCGGTAAGGGGCGTCTGCGCCGCGATGGGGCTGCATCTCGTTTCCATTCCCCGGAAAGGCGGGTACGACGCCAAGGAACTAAGGAAGCTGCTGGGCATCCCCGAACTGGACATCTGACCGCGAACGGCCTGGTGGGCGATGAAGACCTATATCCGCTACCTTCTTTTCCGCGTTCTTGTTTTTCTCTGCAACCTCTTGCCGCAGAGGTTCCTGTATTTCATGGCGATCCGCCTCGCCGACCTGAACTACCGCTGCCTCGATCCCGCCGGCCGGAAGGCGGTCGAGGCCAATCTGCGGCGGGTTCTTCCCGGCGCGCCCAAGTCACGCATCGACAAGGAGGCGCGCTGGGTGTTCCGCAATTTCGGGAAATACCTTACCGAATTCTTCCGCTTCCGGCATTTCGACAAGAACCATTTCCTCGCCAACATGGCGGTGCGGGGGCACGGCCACATCGACGCCGCGCTGGCCGCCGGCAAGGGCTGCATCGTCTCGTCCGCCCACCTGTCCAACTGGGAGATCGGCGCGGCGGCGATGCCGGTGCTGTACGGCCACCGGATGACCGTCTCCGTCGCCATGCACCGTTACGGCAGGATCAACGACCTGTTCATGCGCGAGCGCGAACGGGTGGGCTTGAACGTCGCGGACATGGAAAGGGGCGCGGCGGTGAAAATGCTGCGGGCGCTCAGGCGCAACGAGGTGGTCGGCGTCATGGGCGACCGCGATCCCACCCAGCAGGGAGTGGAGGTGATGTTTTTCGGAAAGCCCTGCCGTTTTCCCCAGGGCCCGGCCCGGATGTCGCTGGCCGCCGGGGCGCCGCTCATTCCCTCGTTTTGCATCCGCCGCACCAACGACAGCTTCACCCTCGTTTTCCTGCCGCCGCTGACCGTCCCCGAAGGGGGAACCCGCGACGAAAAAGTGAAAGCCCTCACCCAGGCTTTCGCCTCCGTCATCGAAAACGCCATAAGCATGTTCCCGGAGCAATGGGCGGTGTTCTATCCTTTCTGGGACGCGGAGTGGAAGCCGGAATGACGCCGCCGGAGGGCCTGAAGTTTTTTTTTGCGAAGCGGCGATCAAGCCGCCGATCGCCGCTTCGCAAAAGTCAAAACCGCCTGTGCCGCAAGGATCGTGATTTTTACAAATTGGGCACTCGTCGGTTTGAATGCCCAATTCGCAAAAGTTCAGTGAAGTTTTGCAAAAGTCAAGTTTTGGAGAAAATCAAACAAACCGCCGTTTGATTCTCTCCAAAGTTTCCCGGGGGTCCATTTTCCGCCGGGAATTATTGCCTGGTCGGCGCCATCGCCCGACCTGGCGAAAAATCAACCCGTTGATCCGTAAACAGCGACATCTTTGGAGGAAATCGGGCGGCGGTTTGCCCGATTTCCTCCAAAAGTCCACACCCATGAACGCGCCCGCGAATCGTCCCTGACCGCGACCAGCCGGGACGCGATCTCCTCGTACCTTTTCCCCAGCCGCCCGCTCGACGCCGCCTGCAGACTGTCCAGCAGCGCGCATACCGCCGGATTGCCCTTCAACCGCCCCGGCGCGATGCCTGGCAGGTCGATCAGGAACACCGGCAGCCGCGGAATGTCCGCATCCACACCGGGAACCGCGTCGATCAACTCCCGCATGGCGGGCACCCTTCCCCACGGCTTTTGTCGACTTTTAAAGAAAATCGGGCCAACCACCGCCCGATTTCCTTTAAAGATTCAACCGCTTTCGTTTCAATGGGTTGTTTTTTTTCATCAACTCGACCCAAACCCGCGACGTTGCAAAAAATGCGGCTGAAACGAACGCCCCGGGTTCCCATTTTACGTTGGGAATTATTGCCTGGTCGGCGCTTTCGCCCAACCTGGCGAAAAATCAACCCATTGGCCCGTAAGCGGCAACATCCTTGAAGGAAATCGGGCGGCGGTTTGCCCGATTTCCTCCAAAAGTACACTGATTGCCGGGTTTAAAAAAGCGGAAAAAAAATAAAAAAGTTTTGCGTCTAAAACACCCGGGATTATAATTCCACAGCATCGTCTGGCCCGTTTTCTTTTTCGCGCAAGGGCGGCGGCGCGGCGCGGTCCCGTTCAATAGGGCGGTTTCAGGCGGATATGGCGGCCCCGAAAGGGCCTTTCGTTTGTTCCTCATGTTTTAACCATAAAACATATGAGCTCCCCGGGAGGAGGGTCTTTGCATGGATAAAACGCTGCGTCCGCTTTTATGCGGTTTTCTTTTTGTCGCCGCGGTGAGTTTTCAAGCCTTTGCCGGCCAGCAGTTTTCCTCGTGGGG
>JAISXA010000257.1 GCA_031270685.1 Planctomycetota bacterium | reverse complement strand
AAACGCAGGGATCTCCCGGTTCCCGCGCATGGTGCTTCGGTGCGTGCCATGGTTCTTCGACCACGCGGGGTTCCCCTGCGCCTTGCGCTGTCGGCGGGGGGATGTTGCCTTCCGCATCCTTTCACTGCGTCGGCGCCCCGGAGTTTATTTCGCGGCTCAATAGCCCGGCCCGTACCTCCCCGGTTCCAACGCTTCGGCCGCCCCCTTACGGAGACCGCCGCATGGTCGGGGCAGTTGCGGCTTGCTACGCCTTCAACTGATGAGACTTGCACTCAATACCCCATGCCGGTTTTATCCGACGCTTTCGAAGGGAGCATCATGAACGTTTACGTCAACTCCGATGTCCGCAGCGAATTGATCATGAAAATGGAAGGCGGGCCCCAGGAAGTTTTCGTTCGCCCCGGCCTCAGCATCGGCAGGGCATCGTCCAATATATTCCGCATCTCCGATCCGGGAGTCGAGCATATCCATGCGCGAGTCGTTCAGGCCCACGACGGCGCGCTTCACTTGAAAACCGAATCGCCCGCCGCGAAAATCGTCGCTGCCGACGGCGAGAATCGCGATTCACTGCTGCTGGAAGACGGAGCCAAGTTCAAGATCGGTTCCGCCTCCTTTCTCTGTGAAAGCCTCGCTGTCGCTCCCAGGCTGCAACCGGTCGGAACCGCAACACCCGTCCGCATGGGCGGACAGTGTTTCGTATGCGGCGCCTCGCTCCGGGATCTGGCGCCCGACCAGAGGCAATGCCCGGCTTGCGATAGGCCGCTCATATTCATTGACGCTCCGGGCATGGGATTTTCAGGATGGATTCCGCTTGTGATCGGGCCGTATCAAGCGCATTCGTTTGTGGCCCGGGGAGCGTCCGGGATATTGCTGGGGGGAATGGGCGGCAGGGAACAGGGCCGGGCGGCAATTCGGATCTTCTCCGGCGCGGGAGACGGATCGACCGATCACAAACCGTTGCTTGCCGCCGTGGAGCGACTCGTCCAACTGCGCCACCCTGCACTCTGTTCCATTCTCGATTGCGGCCTGGACGGCAAAATGCCCTGGATGGGCATGGAATGGATCGAAGGCTCCACGCTTGATCACGCGGTGGCGGACCAAGCACAAAAACGCCGGTATATTCCCGCCGCATGGATTGTCGACGCAGCGGAGAGACTCGCCGGCGGTTTGGAATTTCTCCACGCCAACAACGTGACGCACGGCAACATGAAACCGGGGAACGTCATGCACTCGTCCGACGGCGGCCTCGGACTCATCGACTTCGGCCTGTCTCGTTTCTTTCCTCCAACGGATAAAAAAAGCGGTAGGCATCTCGCCCCCGAACAACGGGCTACCCGTAAGGCGTCTCCCGCTTCCGACATATTCTCGCTGGGAGTCATACTTTACGAACTTCTCACCCTCCGCCGACTGGAATCCGGGATGGAAACAACCTCCGGGGCGCGGCCGGATTGTCCCGCCGCGCTTCACTCGCTTGTCGCCGCTTGTCTTCGTGACGATCCCGCTTCACGTCCGAGCGCGAAAGACATAGTTCTCGGCGTGGGGAGGCTTCGAGACGACCCTTCCTGGGATGGATTCACCGCCGCTTCATTTGGAGATCCGACCCCATTGGCCCCCCCCTCCATAGCGGGTCCAACTTCAGCGGCCATGGCTCACGATTCGTCCGTGCGGGATTCAATCACGGCACAACCGGCTTTCGAAGCTGCCGGCGATCCGGATTCCGGTGAGGAAGACGAGCCGGAAGAGGACGTTGAGGAGGAAGATAATGGGTGGGGTGACGGCACCGATCGGGAACCTGGGGAAATGCACGTCCGCGACAAACGAAACGGCGGGATCGGAGCGGGAAGAACCGTCGCGCGGCAGGACGGGAAAAAAGGCGTTGCGAAACGGCATGGGGAAAAAAAGAGCGGCGCCAAAACGATTGCTTTGGCTGTCGCGGCAATGGTGATCCTGGGGGCGCTCGTGGGCGTCGGCGGGATACTGTACAATCTCATGATTGCTCCCAGCCACGAAAAAGCCGACCGGCATCTCGAGAGGGGCGAGAGGGCGAAGGCCATGGACATGCTCCGGACCCTCGCCGAGAAGCACGACGACACCCAAGCCATGGTGAAACTGGGTGAAATGTACTGGCGGGACGGCGAGTATTTCCGGGCCGAGGCGTATCTCCAAAAACCGGTCAACGAAGAAGTCCCTCGCGCACAGGCGATAATGGCTGCCATTATTCTCGATGAAAAGGCTGCGGGAAGGGAGGCGTCTGAAGCGATCGACCTTCTTCAAAAAGCCGCGCCCCGCGACCATCTTGCCCAGTATTACCTGGGAATGGAGTACCTGAAGGGCGAAGCAGTCGAACGCGACGAAAAAACAGGGCTAATCCTTCTCACGCGGGCCTCGGACGGCGGCAATAGCGAGGCGGACAAGAAGCTTGCCTTTATTTATATGGCCGGTAGCGAGGATGTTTCCGGCGACATTGAAAAAGTCATTTCCTTTTTGGGCAGGGCGGCGAATCGCGGCGACGCGGAGGCGAACGGCAAATTGGGGGAAATATACGCGTACGGGGTCAAGGTTCCGCAGGATTGCGCAAGAGCTGTCCCCTACGTCGATAAGGCTCTGGGCGGTGGCTATGCCGCCGCGCGCGAACCGCAGGCATATATGTTGTATTTCGGCAAGGGCATGGCCCGTGACATGGACAGGGCGATGGGGATCGCCGGCGCGCTGCTGAAGGAGGATCCCAAAAATGCCATGGCTAACTACCTTATTGGTTATGCAAAATTATACGGCGCGGGGTCAGAAAGGAATCCTATTGAAGGGGGCGCACAAATGCTGGGAGCCGCCTACATGGGAAACCCGTTCGCCATGTTTGATCTCGGCCGCATACTGTACGAAGGCGATCCTGTGCCGCAAGACCTGGAAATGGCTTTCATGCTGCTCGAATTGGCTCAAAAGGCCGGTAACGGGGACGCCGGCCTCTACCTGGGCAAGTATTACTACCTGGGATTGCCGCCGGTGAAGAAGGATGACGCTCTTGCCTATGAGTACCTCGTCGAGACCAAGGTCGAAAAAGACATAGATGCGATGGCGATTTTCGGCATTCTGACGTTCGAGCGTCATGGCGACGGGGAGGAGGCGCTCAAAGGCATCGCTATGGTGGAGAATGCGGCCAAACTAGGCTCGACCATCGGCGGTTACTATCTCGGACGGCAATGCGTGACCGGCATCGGCCGGGATCGTGATCTCGACAGGGCGATAGAATATCTCAGGAAGCCGGCATTATCCCTCCCTATCGCCCGTTTCTGGCTTGGCCGGGCGAACTATGAGCAAGGCGACTACGCTGCCGCTATGGAAAACTTCCAGTTGGCGGCGAACCACCACGTCCCAGAAGCGGATCTATACATCGGCAAATCCTACTTCCTTGGCCGGGGCGTAGAGATAAATTTCGAACGCGCCGGATGGCATCTATATAATGCGGGTGCGGCGACCGATGCCGAGGCACAGGCCATGTTGGCCAAGATCAATTATTTCGGCCTCGCCGGGCAACGGAATTACATTCTGGTCAAATCGCATATGGACAAAGCCTCCATCGACGACGACGAGTTACGGTTCATTGATGCCGATATGCGTTATTTCGGGCTGGGCGGAACGCAGGTGGATCGCCAGGATGGCCTTGCGAAGTTGATCGCGCTGGTTGAGCGGGAATATTGGCCGGCGTATGCGAAGTTGGGCGAGATTTATTATGACGGCATCGGAGTGGAGCAAAACCTCTCCCGTGCGCGCGAGCTGTTCACCGAGGCGGCGAAGCACAACCGACCCAACGCGCTTTATATGCTCGGGCGCATGTACCGGGAGGGAATCAACGTCGAGCGCAACGATGCGCTCGCGCAGGAAAACCTTGCCTTGGCTTCCGATTTGGGCAGTATGGAAGCCAAGACCCTGCTGGGAAAAATGTTTTTCCGGGGTGACGGCGCCCCGAACGATCCGATAGCCGGACTCGCTCTCCTGACCGACGCGTCGCGCTTCGGGATACTGGATGCGCAGCTTTTTCTTGGGGATGTATATCTGCGCGGGGATGGCGTGCCTCGCAGCCCCAATGCCTCCGCGGCGAACACGGAGGCGGCGGCGGAAGCCGGCGTAAGGGAGGCGGTGGTCCTGTATGGCGCGGCGTTGATGGACGAACAATACAAGCCGACTCCGGATCCGAAAACCGCGCTCGAGCTTCTGGAGCCGATTGCAGAGGAGGGCGATGTCCTCGCCCTGCGAACGGCCGGCCTTATCCACCTCAAGAACCTGGTCCCGCAAAAGAGCGTCCCCGCCGTCGCGGTGGAATACCTCACCCGTGCGGCCGATCTCGGCGATATGGATTCCGTAAAATATCTCGCCGACATGTATGAAAGGGGTGACGTGGTGCCGCGCGATCCCCAAAAGGCGATGCTGTACATGGCAAAGCTGTCCACGAAGGGCGACCGTGAGACATCGGTGCGGCTGGGCGAACTGTATCTCTCGCGGGGCGCCGGCTACGAGGACAAGGCATTCGAGGTTTTCAAGGATCTAGCCGATTCCGGAAATACCGAGGCGCAGTATCGGGTCGGCGAAATGTATTTCTACGGGTCCGGTGTGACGATGGACAAGGGGGAAGCTTTCCGATATCTGGGGCTTGCCGCCCAAAAGGGCATCGCCCAGGCGTGCGCACTGCTTGGCGAAATGCATTTCGCCGGCGACCAGACGGCGGTGGATTATCATACTTCGGTATACCTGCTGACCCGGGGGGGCAGTCACCTTACTCCCCAGGGCATGGCCATGTTAGGATGGATGAACTATTACGGCTTGGGAACAGAACAGTCGAATGCGGACGCATTGCGGCATCTGGAGGCGGCGATGAAGCAAAGGGAACCCCTCGCAGCGGCGGCACTCGCCAAAATCTACCTGGAGGGCGAACTGGTCATCGAGGACTATCAACTAGCCCGCAATTACGCGGAGATGTCGCTGAAATTGAACCTGCCGGTCTCCAGGATGGTGCTTGGACGCATATACAGCGAGGGGCTCGGCGTGCGCAAGGACGTACAACGCGGCGTGGAGTATCTGCGCGAGGCTGCTGCCGCCGGTGAACCCGAGGCGCAATACCGCCTGGGAGTGTACTACAGGGAACGCCGCGACGGCGACGGCAAGGAAAACTACCGCATAGCCTACGATTATCTGAAAATGGCGGCCGACCAGGCACATAAGGACGCGCGGAGAATAGTATCGAATATGACGCGGATGCGATAAAAAGCGTCTTTGGCGGCATCTCTCTTTGCGGCGAGGTTTGCCGCAAAGGGGGAATGGCGTGTCGAATGCTGGCACCGCCGTTTTTTCTTGTCAAATGATATGGACGGCGCTATAAAAACAACATGCATTTTCGCGCCGTAAAATGCGTGCTGTCACGCAAGACCGGGAGCTTTCCACCCATACCGACATAAGACGCCGGTTGCCGCCAAAAGCGCCATGCGCCTTCCATGAATCATGCGGCGGACGATCATACGCCCGTTTTCGCGGCCACTTTAAGAGAGGAGTACAGATGCGGATCAGTTTTCATACCGACGCATTCAACTCGGCGGTATTCAGCTTCTTCAAGAGCGTCGACTGGGCCAGGAACAACAAGGTCCGCCTCATCGAATGCGGGGTCATGGACGGCGCGAACTGGATCCACGGCCTCGGTTATTTCCCCCACATCACCCTCGCCGAGGATCCGCTGAGCATGAAGCGCGACATGGTGGAGCGCGGCGTCGCCTTTTCCCAACTCGATGCGGCATACCCTCTTTCCGGACGCGACGGTCCGCATGTCGGCGTTCCCTATGTCCTCAAGACCTTCCCCTGGGCCAAGCTCGCCGGCTGTCCAAACATCGCCACCACCGACGGCCTCCACAAGCCCGAAGGCATGAGCGACGCCGAGGCGATGGAGTCGATGAAACGCTGCTACGGGCTGTTGACGGACATGGCGGAACTGTACGGGATAAACCTCAATATCGAGATTCACGGCTATTTTACCACCCGCCCCGACATGCTGGAAAGGATGCTCGAATTCGCCGACAGCAAATATTTCGGCCTCAACTTCGACACCGGCAACACCTTCATCGCCGGCAACGATCCGGTGGAACTGTGCAAGCGCTTCATCAAACGCATCAACCACGTCCACATCAAGGACGTCTCCAAATCCCTCGCCGACGCCGTGCGCGGCAAGGCCACCGGCATCGGCATCAGCCACGCGGCGGTCGGCGACGGCGTCAACGCAGACAACATCAAGGGCTGCATGGCGGTTCTCCGCGACGCCGGCTACGCCGGGGCGCTAAGCCTGGAATGCGAGGGCCAGGGCGGCCCGCTCATCGAGAAGTCGCTGGCCTGGCTGCGCGGCGCGATGAAGGAGTTGGGGATTCCCGAGGAATGATGAATTCAATGGCTTTCCGAACCCGCGTCCGGCTCGGCGCCGGCGCATCGGGGCGGGAAGTCGACGTCATTAAAAAGAGAGGAGTAAGGTCATGCGTAAATTCGTATTGCCGATGGTCGCCTTCGCGCTGCTGACCGGCGCCGCCTGGTCGGCGCAAAAAGTCTACGGCTACGTCACCCCCGGCCCGGACACCTGGTACAAAATGGACGTGGAGGGCTTCGTATTCGGCGCGGAAAAAGCCGGCGCGAAGGTCATCGTCCTTAACTCCGACTACGACGTGGAAAAGGAAATCGCGAACATCGACTCCCTCATCACCCAGGGCGTTGACGGCATGTGCGTCTTCACCTTCAACGAGGGCGGCGCCAACATCGCGGCGCGCAAATGCGCCGAGGCCGGCATACCGCTGGTCGTAACCGACAACGTCGGACAGGTGCTGCTGCAGCACAAATCGGTCGTGGCCTGCATCGACTTCGACTGGGACGCGATGGGCAGGGAAACGGCGAAGTGGATCGCCGACAACTATCCCGGCGAGCACATCGCCATGGTCATGGGCCTGTTCGAGCATATCCCGGTGCAGATGTTCCGCGCCGCGTTCGAGCCCGCCGTCGAAAAACTCGGCAAGAACACCATCGTCGCGATCCGCGACGGAAAGTACAACCCCGACGTCGCCGTCACCCAGGCGCAGGACCTGGTCGAGTCCGGCCTCGACTTCTCCGTCCTCTTCGCCTTCAACGAAGACATGGCCGCCGGCATCATCCGCATGCTCAAGAGCCGCGACCTGCTGAACAACCCGATCAAGGTCGTGGCCGAGAACGGTTCCCCGGTCGGCGTTCCGCTCCTTAAGGACGGCAGCCTCAAGTTCACCTTCTCCACCTCCCCGGGCTGGGAAGGCTTCATATCCTTCCTCGCGCTCCATGAGCACGTCCTGGGGAATAACGACAAGCTGGCGCAGCAGATCATGCTTCCCATCACCCCCGGCACCCTGGAAACGGTTGGCGACAAGACCAAATACATCCCCTGGGAAATCGATCCGGTCTGGATCGAGCTGACCAAGCAATACTTCCCGCAGTACACCGGGCTGTATTGATTCTACCAACGCTCCATTTGCGGCGGATCGCGCCGCAAATGGAGCGGATCAGGGCTGCGCGCCGCAAACCGCGAATCGCGAACGCCGATTCCTCCAAGGTCATTGACGCATGCCGGAACCGCTACTCGATCTCGCCAACATCGACAAGTCCTACGGCGGCAACCCGGTGCTGCGCCGCGTCTCCATGGATCTCCTTCCGGGGGAGGTGCACTGCCTGGTCGGCGAGAACGGGGCGGGCAAATCGACGTTCATCAAGATCCTCTCGGGGGCGGTCCGCCCGGACGGCGGCACGCTCCGCCTGGCCGGAGGCAGCTATTCCAGCCTTTCACCGCAGGAATCCATGCGCCTCGGCGTGTCCACCATCTACCAGGATATCGAACTTATCGAGTCGCTGACCGTGGCCGACAACATCTTCCTCGGACACGAACTCCCGGCCGGAATTCCCGGCACCGTGAACATCCGCGAACAGGAGCGGCGCGCCGGCGCCCTCCTCGACATGCTCAGGATCCGGCTCGATCCGGGCGAGCCGGTGGAGAACCTTTCCACCGCCCAGAAGCAGAATCTGCAGATCGCCAAAGCCATGCACGGCGAGGCGAGGATCCTGGTCATGGACGAGCCGACCGTCTCCCTGGGCGTCGACGAGAAAAAGGCGCTGATGCGCCTGGTGCGCGAACTCCGCGCCAAGGGGCTCGGCATCATATACATCTCGCATTTTCTCGAGGAGGTGTTCGACATCGGCGACCGGATCACCATCCTCAAGGACGGCGAGAAGGTCGGCACCTACGACGTCGCCGCCATGACGGCGGACAAGGTTACCCGGCTCATGGTCGGCCGCGACGCGAGCCAGTTCTTTTCCCGGGAGCGTTCCACGGTCGGCGAGACCAGGTTCGAGGTCTCCGGCCTTTCCTGCGAAGGCGTCGAGGACGTGTCGTTCAGCGTCGCCCGGGGCGAGGTCTTCGGTTTCGGCGGCCTGGTCGGCTCCGGGCGCACCGAATTGGCCGAGGCGCTTTTCGGCGCGCGGAAGCGCCTGGCGGGGACGATCATCCTCGACGGCGAAAAACTCGCGCCGGCCTCGCCCTTGGAGGCGCTGCGGGACGGCGTGTGCCTGCTCACCGAGGACCGCAAGCGCCTCGCCCTGTTCATGAACCGCCCGCTGTCGGAAAACGTCACCGTCGCCCACAACGAGCTGTTCGGCGGCGCGCTCCTCTCCTTCGCGCTCGAGCGGGCGCAGGTGGCGGACATGTTGGCGCAGCTGAAAATAGTCGCCGCCGGCACGGACATCGACGCGGCGAGCCTGTCCGGCGGCAACCAGCAGAAGGTGGCGGTGGCGCGCTGGCTACTGTGCCGGTCCGAGGTGCTCATCTTCGACGAACCCACCAAGGGCGTCGACATCGGGGCGAAGGCGGAGATCTACCGCCTGATGACCGACCTCGCGGCGGCGGGCCGGTGCGTGATCATGATCAGCTCCGACATGCCGGAGCTGATCGCCATGTCCGACCGCATCGGCGTGATGCGCGGCGGCCGCCTGGCGGGAATCCTGCCCGGCGCGAAGGCGCGGGAGGAGGAGCTGATCCGGATGTTCATGGGATGAAGACGATGACGCGACGAAAAGGCCGTACCTTTTACAAACAACAATGGTTCATCCTCATGGTCGTGATCGTGGCGATGGCGGCGGCCACCGGGATCGCGAACCCGAAATTCTTCTCGGTGCGCAACCTGGTGAATATCCTCGAGCAGATCTCGACGCTGGGGCTGGTGGCGTCCGGCGCGACCGTCCTCATGATTTCCGGAAACTTCGACATCTCGGTCGGCTCAACCATCGGCCTCTCCGCCTGCGCCATGGCCATGCTGATGAAGCGCGACGTCGCGGAGCCGCTCGCGGTCGCGGCCGGCCTGGGCGTAGCGATCCTGTGCTGTCTTTTCATCGGGGCCAATTCCCTGTTGTTCAAGGCTCCGTCGTTCATAATCTCGCTGGCCTGCGTAGGCATCTATCGCGGCATCGCCCTCGCCCTGACCGGCGGAACGATCCAGACCATATACGGCAAGTTCGAATACCTGGGCTCGACCAGGTATTGCGGCGTATTGCCGCTGTTGTTCATCGTCAGCCTGGTAGGATACCTGGCGGTGCATTTCATCCTCGCGCGGACGCGGCTGGGCCGACGGGTATACGCCATCGGTTCCAACCGGAACGCCGCCTTTCTTTCCGGCATCGCCATCAACCGGAACCTCATGACCTTTTTCCTCATCAACGGCATCCTGGTGGGCGCGGCGGCGGCCCTGCTCCTGTCGCGCGTCGGCGCGGTGCAGCCGGCGACCGGCGCCGGCATGGAACTCCGCGCCATGGGGGCGGTGGTGATCGGCGGAGCGCCCATGACCGGCGGCAAGGGGAATATCCTCGGCACTTTCACCGGCGTTTTGCTCATGGGCGTTATCTCGAACGTGCTCAACATGCTCCAGGTCAGCCCTTATTTCCAGGATATAACCTTCGGCCTGCTGATCATCGTCTCGCTCGCGATCAGCGCCATGAGCCAGAAATGGCAGAAATGACGCGCACAGCCAGATAGCGGCCGGTCAATCGCCTCCCGGAGCGGAACGGCGGCTGGTGTTGCGGGCGGTGCGCTTAAGTTCCCCGATGATGTTGCGCATGAGGTTTTGCGAAAGCCGGCGCACGCTGCGGCGGGCGGTTTCCAGGCATTCGCCGGAAAGCCGTTCCTGAAGGAACGCGTCCTCCCCCGCCTGCAGCGCCGCCCCCAATTCCAGGATGCGGCGGATCGAGGGGACGACGGCCAACTCCATGCTCCAGCTTTCGAAGTCGGCGAGAGCCTCCCCGACGATCCTCTCGGCGGCGGGCACGGCTTCGGCCCGTTCCGACGCCAGATAATCGGCGTGCGGTCGCACGTCGTCGACCGTGCGGTAGGTCACGCCGGCAAGCCGCTCCGCGCCCGGCTCGACGTCCCTGGGCAAGGCGAGGTCGTAAATGCTCACCTTTTCGACGTTTTTCAGCATTTCGAGGGAGATGACCGCATCGGTCGAGGCGGTGGCGGAAAAGACCAGGTCGTGGCTACGGATTTCCTCGGCGAGGGATTCCAGGGGAGCGAACCTGGCGCCGTATTTTGCGGCCAATTCCGCCGCCGGACCGCGTCGGGAGACGCGGTTGGCCAGAGTCAGCGACCGGGGATTCCGCAACCGCGCCGCCCGCAGGCACAGCGCCCCGATCTCGCCCGCGCCCACAACCAGAACGCGCTTTCCCGCCAACCCGCCGTTTTCGCGCGCCGCCATGTCCACCGCGACCGTTCCCACCGAACTTCCCCCCGCCGACAGGGAGGTATGCCCCCGCACCGCCTTGCCGACCCGGAACGCGCGATGGAAACAGGCGTTGAGGTAAAAACCGCTCGTCTCCGCCTCACATGCGAGACGATACGCGTCCTTCACCTGGAAGAGGATCTGGTTTTCGCCAAGCACGAGGGAATCGAGGCCGGCCGCCACGCGGAACAGATGGCCGACCGCGTCGAAATCCCTGAAACAATCGAAGGCGGGCATCCCGGCCGGAGCCAGTCCGACGTGCCCGGCCAGCTTCGCCGCGACAGCGTCAGGAGACGCGGACGGACCGAGGACGCCGTACACCTCGAAGCGGTGGCAAGTGGAAAGAACGGCCGCCTCCAGCGCCGTCCGGTCGGCGCCAAGCTTTTGCAGCAGAGAAAGCATGGAATCACGGCCGCAGGCGAACTCCTCGCGCCGCCCCAGTGGGACGTTGCGAAAATTGATGGACAGGCAGAACAAGCGTACGGGAATATCGCTCATAACTCGGCGACCGTCTCGGCGTGGGCGTCCGCAAAGCGATCCGCCTCCTTCTCCCCGAAAGCGGTTGAAAGGAAGCAGGCCTCGAATTGCGAGGGCGGAAGATAAACGCCCCGGGCGAGCATTTTCGCGTGGTAGTTGGCGAAAAGCCCGGTATCGGCCAGACTGGCGGCGCCGAATCCGGGCGAATGCCGGATGCCGAAAAACAGCGTAAACATGGATCCGACCCGGTTGATCGCCCAGGGAAACGGCGTTGTTTCGAGCGCGGCGGCCATGCGGCGTTCGAGATCGCCGCCGGCGCGCTCAAGGGCGGGATAAGGGTTGTCACGCGCGAGTATTTCCAGCGTTTTAAGCCCCGCGGCGCAGGCGAGCGGGTTGCCGGAAAGCGTCCCCGCCTGATAGACGCCTCCCAGCGGAGCGAGCAGGTCCATGATTTCCGCGCGCCCGCCGAAAGCGGCGAGCGGCAAGCCGCCTCCGATGATTTTGCCAAGAACCGTGAGGTCCGGCTTTACGCCGTACCGTTCGGCCGCGCCCCCCGGCGCGACGCGAAAGCCGGTGATGACCTCGTCGAACACGAGAAGCGCGCCCTCCCGGTCGGTCAGTTCCCGCAATTGCGAAAGAAACCCGGGCGCCGACGGCACTACGCCCATGTTGCCGGAGACCGGCTCGACAAACAGCGCCGCGATCCGGCCCGGATTGGCCGCGAAGACCGCCCGGACGCTTTCGACGTCGTTGTATTCCGCGACCAGGGTGTCGTTCGCGGCGGCGCGGGTGACGCCGGGGCTGGAAGGCGTTCCGAAGGTGAGCGCGCCGGAACCGGCGTCGATAAGGAAGCAATCCCCGTGCCCGTGATAACCGCCCCGGAATTTGACTATCCCGTCGCGTCCGGTCGCGGCGCGGGCCAGCCTGGCTGCACTCATCGCCGCCTCGGTGCCGGATGAGACCAGGCGGACCTTCTCGATGTGGGGCATGACGCGGCGGATCGCCTCGGCGAGGAGCGCCTCGTTTTTATGGCACGCGCCATAGGTAAGGCCGCGCCCCGCCGCCTCGCGCACCGCCGCCACCACTTCGGGATGGGCGTGGCCGAGGATGAGCGGCCCCCAGGAGGAGACGAGATCCAGGTATTCCGCGCCCCCGGCGTCGGTCACATACGCGCCGGCGGCCCGTTCCACATACAACGGCTCGCCCCCGACGGCGCGAAAGGCGCGGACCGGGGAATTCACTCCGCCCGGCATGACCGCCTGGGCCCGGACAAACCAATCGTGATTGTTCATGCCTTCCCCTCGGCGCGGAGCCATCCGGCCGCGTCAAGAGCGTGGTAGGTGATGAGCAGGTCCGCGCCGGCGCGGCGCATCGAAAGGAGCGCTTCAAGCACCGTCCGCCTTTCGTCCAGCCAGCCGTTCGCGGCCGCCGCCTTCACCGCCGCGTATTCTCCTGACACATTGTAGCAGGCGATGGGCTCGTCGAAACGATCGCGGAGCGTCCTGACCACGTCCAGGTACCACATCGCCGGCTTGACCATAAGCATGTCCGCTCCCTCCTCGAGGTCGGAACGGGCCTCCAGCACCGCCTCACGGAGGTTGGCGGGATCCATCTGGTGGCTTTTGCGGTCGCCGGACGACGGGGCGCTCCCCGCCGCCTCGCGGAAAGGCCCATAGAAGGCGGAAGCGTACTTGACCGCGTAGGACAGGATGCCGACGGCGGCGAAGCCGGAAGCGTCGAGCGCGTCGCGCAGGCACCCCACCCGGCCGTCCATCATATCGGAAGGGGCGACGAAATCCGCGCCCGCCCCGGCGTGCGCCAGCGCCGAACGCGCCAGCGCGGGCAGGGTGAGGTCGTTGTCGATCCTTCCGTCCCGGATAAAGCCGCAATGGCCGTTTTCCGTATATTCACACAGGCAGACGTCGGTAATGACGGGAAACCCGGGCAAATCCCTTTTGATCAGCCGTATCGCCTCGGGAACCGGCCCGGCCATGTCCCACGCGCCGGAGGCGTCCCCCGTCTTGACGTCGGGGACCCCGAACAAAAGCGCTCCGCCGACGCCAAGGGCGGCCGCTTTTTCGCATTCCCGCAGGATCAGATCCGGGCTCAGGCGGCGAACGCCGGGCATGGAGGACACCGGCTCCTCCCGCCTTGCGCCCGGCACGGCGAACAGCGGCAACACCAGATGCGCGGCCGATAGCGCGGTCTCCCGCACCAGTGCCCGCACGGCCGGGGTCTCGCGAAGACGCCTCCCGCGCCGGAAACGCCTTACTTCGCTTCCCGATCCATCCCGGCGAGGAGGATTTCCGCCAGTTTCCATAATACCGCCTCCAAGTCGTCCACCGTGTCCGCGGCTTCGATCCCGCTCCATTCGACCGGAGCGGCCAAACGACGTAAGACGCTGCGCCGCGTCGCGACTGGGTATCCGCCTTCGCGAAGACGCGCCTTGACGCGTCCGAAGGCATTCGCCAACATTCCATGCCATGGAGTGACCGTCTCGCCGACCAGGTCGCGCAGCGAAGCGGCGAGGGAGGGCGAAGCGCCGCCCGTGGAAACGGAGACCACGAGATCGCCGCGCCGCAGATCCGCCCCCAGCATACACCCGCCGCCGTCGTCCAGGGAGGCGATGTTAGTCGTTCGGCCGGCGCGGTTCGCGTCCGCGAACACCCGGAGATCCACCTCCGCGTCGCCGCTGGCGGCGACGATGAAATCGTATTCCCCCGCCTCGCCCGGAGCGTAGCCCCTGGCTTCGCGGCGCAGACGTTTCCTTGCATCCGGGGGGATCGCGGAAAAATCCCGGGCGAATTCTAAGGCGACGACGACGACCTCCGCACCGGCCTGAAGCAGCTTCGAGGCTTTTTCGAACGCCGCCTTGCCGCCGCCGACAACGAGGCAGCGCTTTCCCGCCATTTCAACAAACATCGCGATCCGCCCCATCACGCCCTTTCGCAGCCCGGTGACCGAACCAGCGATTATAAAACACCCGCAAGGGGGCGCAATCCACTTGCGGGCCGAGTCTGCCTGAATGCGCAATGACGGTATTACCCGATTTCGGAGATCTTCACCGGCCGGTTTTCCTTCGCCGACCTGACGGCGGCGTAGCCCATCACCACGCTGATCCGTCCGTCGCGGCCGCCGCACGGCGGCTGCGTCCCCCTTTGGACGCATTCCACGAACGCCTTGCACTCGTCCTGGTACGCCTGCATG
>JAISXA010000222.1 GCA_031270685.1 Planctomycetota bacterium | reverse complement strand
CAAGGCATGGGCAAGGGGTTATACTTGCGGAAACTTCGGCGTAGAAGCCTGACCGACGCCATGGTGGCTCTGGGGCTTCTCGTCATCAGGAAGCGGGTCGTTCCTCTGCCTATTAAACGCCTTTTTTGCTCAAAGATTTCCTGAATAGTACACTCCTTGTCAAATCGATATTTGAATTCGGAAAATCCAAACATCGACCGACTTCGAGGACTACTTTTTTAAATTGTGTGAAAAATTTCGGACGTTATCCCGCCGCCTTCTGGATCTCCAGCCCCTTGACGTCTTGTCCATCGTTTAAATTTATCGGCTCGCGTTGGTGGATAAAGCGATTGATATTGGTGAGTCCGGATTTCAGTTCTCCAAACACAAATCCGGACAAGAAAAACCTCTCCTTCGGGGGAAGTCCGAAAAGGCTTGCTCCGAACAAATTATGCACTTCATCTGCATCATACCCCATGAGAATAAGAAGCGATGGGAAGACTTGAAAATGCGTCGCCTGATCGCGATTCTCAGAAACAAATCCCCCTTTTGCATTTACCCATTCCCGCGCATTTTTCGACAAGGGCCAAATGAACAGCGGCACATCCGCCTGCTCCGCGGGCGGGTTATCGATAACGGTATGGGGAAGAATGCCGCCCACAAAACTTTGCCCATGATCACTGGTGTATACGATAAGCACATCTTCGCCATTCAGGCGCTCCTGAAGCTCGCGGAAGAACTCATCCACCGCCCAGCGCACGCTCCGCAGATAGGTCTCGGGAATATTTCCCGCAGTCGCTATTTCGTCATAGTCTGCATCGGGATTATATTTGTCTTCGTAATCGAAATGGCATCCCGTTTTCAGGAAGAAAGTAAAAGTCGGCTCGGGCGATTCGGCGATTAAGGCGGCGTAGTCGGACAAGCCCTGGCTATCGCGTTTCCATTCTTCAATAATACCCTTGTTGACGGCATAATGCAGATACACAAATGAACTCATATCCCGAAACCGCAGATAGTTCTGTAGGCGCGCATTCTGGCAATCCATGTAATATGCCTTTCTGCCCGCGAGCCTGGCATAGTCAGTCAACAAAGCCCGCCGCAGACCCAACTGCCCGACGTCGGGAAGGTCGCGCATCTGCAATCCGGACAACAAGATAATATTCGAGGAAGAACTGGCATTGGTCGAAGAGGAGGCACTGCCGTAATTAATCAATTCGTCGCGATTCTCCAGGAAGGGAGTCGTTGGCTGGTTGAACCCGTTTATGCTCAAGACCCGACCACAGACGCTTTCGTCCATGATCATCACTATGTGCTTTGGAGCCCCAGAATAATCCCCTGGCTTCAGCAACGGGGCGTCCCTCTTCCCCGTATAAAGCATGCGTTCGATTTTTTCGTACATCGCGTAAAAGGCGGGCACTCGGACATAAATCGGCGAATATAGGCAAACCAGCGGGGAGGCATGGAAGAAAAGATGCCATATCGACAGGAAATGGAGCGGCAAAAACACCGCGCACAATAAATTGCCGCGATAATGCGCCAATCTTTTTCCAAGCACCTCCTGGAGACCGAAGCAGACGACAAAAGCCCCGATGCCGCCAAGCGCCAATTGCTTTCCGAAAAAAAACAAAACTTCCTTCACCATTCCCGAAAGGTCGCCCAATCCATCCAGCACGACAAACAGGTCAAACGCGTTTGGCGCGACGCCGTTGATTTGCAGGTAGATGAAAATGAAACTGAGGGTGAGAAAATGAAACAGAAAGACTGGCAGTGAAATATACCAGCGGCGAAAACTGATGAGCAACCCGGTCCCCATCAGGATGAGCAGATTCAGCCACAACAGACTCGGATTATACCTTACAGTTTCCAAAAACGCGAAAAAGGGCTTTGAATCGCCGGGAACGATTACGCCGCCAATATAGGCCGAAAGAAACCATAATATCAGGCACGAAAGCGCCCATACGCCGAATGAACGCCAAAAACCTTTCGCCGCCCCGCCGTCCTTCATTCTTTTATCTCGAAAGCCGCCAAATACTCCCGCGCAACGGCGAGCATCGGATGGGCGCCGCCGACCAGACGGACAAATGCCTGGAGGTGTTCCAACGCCAGCTCGCGGTTCCGGAAGGCGATTTCCTTCAGATACAGATCGGCCAACTGAAGATGCGTTTCCGCCTGCGTTCGCCGGTTGGCGGGGCTGTCCATCGGTATGACGTTCACCAGATTCAGCAATATCTGCTGGCATTCGCTGGGACGGCCGCTGTTCCGGTAGGCGATCGCCAGGCGCAGCGCCGCGTCGTAGTTCGAACCGGCGTCGGCGAGCACGTCGCGGAAGGCGTTGATGGCGTTTTCCCAGCGCCCCCGGTCGGATTCGCAATAACCCATGTACAGGCGCGCCTGGACGAGAAGCGGGACCGCCTCCGGATGCTCCCGGCGCAAGCGCTGGCTCATTTGCCAAACCGCCCGGAATTTGGGCAGCGCCGAGTCCGGATTGTTGAATCCGTGGTAGTGGACGCGGCCGAGATTGAATTGAATGAGCGGATTTTCCGGATCAAGCCTGGCGGCGATTTCAAGCTTTTCGAGCGCCGCGCTCCACTCGCCCTGGTACAGGAGGGATTGTCCCCACAACAACCAGGCGTCGGCGAATCGGTCGTCGTAAATCGTGGCGTCCTTCGCGTTGTCGGCGGCCCGGGCGTATTTGTTTTGATCGGAATAGACGAGGGCGATCCAGTAATACGCTTCCGCGCTTTCCGGCCGAAGGCGCAATGCGGCCTTGAACCGCGCGATGGCGCGGCCGTCCTCGTCGCGCAGGCCCTCAAGCAGGATGCCGATGCCCTCGTCCATATAGGCGCGGTATTTTCCGGCGTCGTCCCCGGATTCAAGCGCCGGCGACAAACCGGCGGCCGCGCGCAAAAACAACGCCAGAATGAGGATTTTCCCCGGCATTTTAGCCAAGCGCCTTCGCCTCCGCGGTCCCCGATTCCCCGGATCCCGGGCAAGTTGACTTTTGGATAGAATCAAACAAACCGCCGTTTGATTCTATCCAAAGTTTCCCAGGGTTACATTTTCCGTCGAGAATTATTGCCTAGTCGGCGGTATCGCCCGACCTGATGAAAAATCAACCCGTTGATCCGTAAACAGTAACATCTTTGGAGGAAATCGGGCGGTGGTTGGCCCGATTTCCTCCAAAAGTCCACGGGCAAGGGGCTACCAGAAAAAATGGAACACCGTTCCCGACAGCGGCTTCGGATAAAAATAGGTCGACTTCTGCGGCATGACCGCCCCCGCCTCCGCGACATCCCTGACCTGCCGCATCGGCGTTTCGCGAAGGATGAAGCCGCACTGTACGCCGTCGCGCCCCAACCGCACGGCGTCGAGCGCTTCATCGCGGCTTTTGGTATATATTATATTCTCCTTGCGCAGAAGCTTCCCTTCGTCGATCCCCAGAATATCGTCCATGATCAGGGAATGCAGCACCGCGACGTCGAGCGCCTTCCAGGCGTTCACGGCGTCCGGATGCCGGTCGCTCATCGCCCGCCGGTGTTTGAGGCGCAGAAGGCGCAATTGGTCGCCGCAGGCGAAACCGAAGCACGGCAGCTCGTAGGCGGCCAGCTCGGCGGGAAGCGTCTCCCGGTCGATCGGCGAGACGATGAACCGCTCTTCTGCGCGCTTCAGGAACTCCTCGGGCCGGAAATCGACGAGCCCGTAAGCCAGCCGATGGGTCGGCAAAATCACCAAGCCGGGATCGCTGTCCGGTACGATGAACATCATGATGTAATCCGAATCCAGGTCGCCCGGAAGCGGAGGCGTCTGCCCCGCCTCGCGCATCTTCCCGCGAACCTCCTTTTGGTATGCCAGGGCGGTTTCGTAGCGGTGATGGCCGTCGGCGATGAAAATCTCCGGCGTCGGCATCAGCGAAAGCAGGCGGTGCAGCCTTTCCTCGTCGTCCACCACCCACATGCGGTTCGTCACCCCGTCCCCGTCCACACTGAGGCAGGGTTGATAATCGACAAGCCCGGAGAGCGTTTCTCCCACCTTCCCCTCCGGATCCGACACCAGCCCGAAAACGGGTTCGAGATTGCCTCGCGTCGCGCGCATAAGGTCAAGCCGGTCCTGCTTGGGGCCGGAGAGCGTCTTTTCGTGGGGGTACACCCCCTCTTTCCCCCACTCGGACAGCCGCAGGCGGGCATGGAAGCCGCGCCGCGTATGCTTCCGCCCGCCGTGACCGAAGGTCTGCTCGTAGAGATACACGGCCGGCTTGTCCTGAATGAACAATCCGTCGCCGCGCCAGGCATCGAGGTGGGCGGCGGCCCGGGTATAGCGGTTGTCGCGTTCGTTGTCGTCCGGGCCGGTGCGCCCGAGGATGAGGCGGACGACGTTGCGGTCGTTCTTCCCATAAAGCGCCGACTGTTCTTCCGCGCCGATGACGTCGTAGGGCGGCGCGACGACCTCGGCGGGATTGACCTTGCCGGGATCGTAGCGCCAGCCGCGAAAAGGAAAGATCGCGCTCATTCCGGCTTCTCCACGTTCTTGACGCCCAGCTCCCCGAGCTGCTTCGCGTCGACGTTGCCGGGGGCGTCGCTCATCAAATCGACGGCTTTCGCGTTCTTGGGGAAGGCGATGACTTCCCGAATGTTGTCGTAGCCGAGCATCATGGCGACGATGCGGTCGATGCCGGGAGCGATGCCGGCGTGCGGCGGCGTGCCGTAGCGGAGGGCGTCGGTGAAGAAGCCGAAACGCTCCTTGATCTGGTCGGGGGCGACGCCAAGCGCCTGGAACACCTTCCGCTGCAACTGCGGGTCGTGGATTCGAACCGACCCGGAGGCGGTTTCCGTGCCGTTGAGGACCAGGTCGTAGGCGGCCGAGCGGACGCGATCGAGGCCGCTGTCGGCGTCGAGACCGGCTGAAAGCATGATGTCCACGTCGTCCGGATGGATCGAGGTGAAGGGATGGTGCGCCGACTGCCAGCGCTTGTCCTCGAGGCTCCATTCGAAGGCGGGGAATTCGGTGATCCAGACGAACTTGAAGTCGTCCGGCTTCGCGAGGCCGAGCTTGGCCTGGCCGAGAAAGTTGCGCACCGCCGCGAGGCCGGCGTTAACCACCCGCGGCTGGTCGGCGGAAAACGCCATGGCGTCGCCCGGCTTGGCGCGCAGGCGCGCCGCGATCGCGTCCAACTGTTCCTTTCCGAAAAACTTCACCGGCGCGCCCGCATAGGCGCCGTCGGAACCGATCTTGACCCAGGCGAGACCCTTGGCGCCGTATGGTTTGGCGATGTCGAGCAATTCGACGTCGAGATCGCGGCGGCTGAAGGATTCGCCGCCCGGAATGACGATCCCCTTGACGATGCCGCCCTGGGCGACCGCCGCCCTGAACACCTTGAACTCCGCCGCGGCGGCGAGGTCGGTCACCTCGGACAGTTCCAGGCCGAAGCGCAAATCCGGCTTGTCGCACCCGTACTTCGCCATGGCGTCGGCGTAGGACATGCGGGGGAACGGCATCGCCAGGTCCACGCCGATCCCGGCCCCGAAGGCGGCTTTCATCGCGTCCTCGCAGACGAGGAACACGTCCTCCTGATCGGCGAAGCTCATTTCCAGATCCAACTGGGTGAACTCGGGCTGGCGGTCGGCGCGCAGATCCTCGTCCCGGAAGCAGCGGGCGATCTGGTAGTAGCGGTCGAGACCGCCGATCATGCACAACTGCTTGAACAATTGCGGGCTCTGCGGCAACGCGTAATAGCGGCCCCAATGCACGCGCGAGGGGACGAGATAGTCGCGCGCGCCCTCGGGGGTGGACTTGGCGAGGATCGGCGTCTCGATCTCAAGGAAACCGTGCCTAGCCATGGTTTCGCGTATGGCGTGGACGACCCGGTGCCGCGCGGCGAGATTTTTCTGCATGCGCGGGCGCCGCAAATCGAGATAGCGATAGGTCATGCGCGCCTCCTCGCCGACCTTCGCGTAATCGTCGACCTCGAAGGGAAGCGCGATCGACCTGGAAAGGACGTTAAACGCGTCGACTTCCAGTTCTATTTCGCCGGTCGCCATTTTCGGATTGACCATGTCCCCGGGGCGGGCAAGCACCTTCCCGGCGACCTGGAGCACCCATTCCGCCCTGACCTCGTGCCCCAGCTTCAAGACTTCCGGACGGGCGGTGTCGAAAACGATCTGGGTAAGGCCGTAGCGGTCGCGCAGGTCGATGAACATCAAACCGCCGTGGTCGCGCCGGTTCTGGACCCAGCCGGCGAGGGTTACGGTTTGGCCGACGTCGCTTTTCCTCAATTCGCCGCAGGTATGGGTGCGTTTCATGCGCTGTCCTTTTGCACTGTGAAATTGCGGATATTCCGCAGGGTAAAACGCCGTTTAAAGGAAATCGGGAGGCGGTCGGCCCGGTTGTCCTTGCGAGTCGGCATTCAGGCGAACGCGGTTTGCATACGCGCCGGGCCGTAGGAGACGCTGGCCATGTCCGCCTCGAGAAAATCGGCGATGAATTCGACATAACTCTTCGCCTCGGGCGGCAATTCTGACAAGCTTTTGCACTCCGGGAGGGCGGTCTTCCACCCGGGAAACGTCCGGTATGCCGGCGCGCACGCGTCAAGTTCGTGAAGATCGGCCGGGAAATCCGACGTTTCGCCACCCGCATGGCGATAAGCGGTGCAAACCTTGATCTCCTCGAACTGCGAGAGGATGTCCAGTTTCGTGATGTGGAGCCGGGTCACGCCGTTGATGCGCGAGGCATGGCGCGCCACCACCAGGTCGAGCCAACCACAGCGGCGGGGCCGGCCAGTGGTGGTCCCGTATTCGTCCCATTGGTTGTTGCCGGCGCCGCGAAGCCGGGCGGCGAGCGCTTCGCCGACCTCGGTGGGGAACGGTCCCGCGCCGACGCGGGTCGTGAACGCCTTCAACAGCCCATGGACGTCGCCGATGCTGTTCGGGGGAAGGCCGGTGCCGGTCAGGCAGCCGCCGCCGGTCGTGTTCGAACTGGTGACGAAGGGATAGGTGCCGAAATCGACGTCCAGCATCGTTCCCTGCGCGCCTTCGAGCAGGATGCGCTTTCCTTCGCGAACGCAAGAATGCAACAGGGAGACGGTATCGGCGATATAGGGGCGCAATTCATCCACCGCCGGCAGAATGGAATCGCGCGCCTCTTTTTCATCGATCGGTTGGCCGCCGCACAGGGAAATCCAGGCGTTGGCTTCGCGCAAGGCAGCGAGGAAACGCTCCTCGAAGCGCTTGGCGTCTCGAGCCTGATGCCAGCGCAGGCCGGAACGCTTCACCTTGTCGATATAAGCGGGTCCGATTCCCTGGCGGGTGGTGCCGATCGAGGACTTGCCGAGCTGTTCCTCGGCGAGACCGTCCAGCGTCTTGTGCCAGGGCATGACCATATGCGCGCGTTCGGCGATGAACAACCTGTCCCTGACGCTCCGCGCCCTGTACTCGAGGCTGGCGAGCTCCTGCGCCAGCCGCACCGGATCGGCGACTACGCCGTTGGCGATGACGCACCGCACATTGTCGCGAAGAATCCCGGACGGGATCAAATGCAGCGCGAAGACGTTCTCCCCCGTGACGACGGTATGCCCGGCATTGGCGCCGCCCTGGCAACGCACCACCACGTCCGCGTTCTCGGCCAGAATATCGACGATTTTTCCCTTGCCCTCGTCGCCCCACTGCAGACCCACCAATGCGCTTACCGGCATGTGACGCTCCTGGGTGACAATTCCGCTCGCCGGAAACCGGCGCCGCGGCCAACATTTTACAATCAACTGAAATTTTGCAAAATGGCGATTAAACCACCAAACGCCACGTTGTAAAATCCGGAACCAACAAACTGCCACAGCCAGCCCTGGCTGTCCTCCGGCGCTAAACATCCGTTCTACAAGCGTCGACTTTTAAGGGAAATCGGGCCAACCGCCGCCCGATTTCCCTTAAAGTTTCAACCGCATTCGTTTCAATGTGGTGTTTTCGTCAACTCGACCCCAACCGGCGAGGTTGCAAAAAAAGCGACGCGGAAACGAATCCCCCGAAACTTTGAAGGAAATCAAACGGCGGTTGTTTGATTTCCTTCAAAAGTCAACCAGGCGATAAATTATTATATGCGAGCCAGCGCGCGAATGCCATCACTTTCCCGGGCCGGAAGCGATTTCCCTCCGTCCGGCGTCATGTCTTGACCATGCCCGCCCAAGACCTTACCATTGGTGGTGGACTTTTGAAGAAAATCAAACAACCGCCGTTTGATTTCCTTCAAAGTTTCAGGGCGTTCGTTTTAACCGCGCTTTTTTTGCAACGTCGCGGGTTTGGGTCGAGTTGACGGAAAAACAACCCATTGAAACGAAAGCGGTTGAATCTTTAAAGGAAATCGGGCGGCGGTTGGCCCGATTTCCTTTAAAAAGTCGACCATTGGCGATGCATTTCCTTGTTTCGGAAGCTTCTTTGCGGCTCCCTTGCCCGCGCTCTGGAGATATGATGTCGCTTTCAGCGGTGGTTTTCGACCTTGACGGAACGCTCCTCGACACCCTCGAGGATCTCGCCGATTCGATGAACAAAGTGTTGACCGATGCCGGTTACCCCGCCCACCCCGTCGACCCCTATCGATATTTCGTCGGCGACGGCATGGAAAATCTCGCCCGCCGCGCCGCGCCGGTAGGAACCGACGACAAGACCGTCAAGGCGCTGGCGGCGAACATGGGCGCGGTCTACGAAAAGAATTGGCGTAACAAAACCCGCCCCTATTCCGGAGTCATCGAACTTCTCGACCGGATCGGAAACGCCGGGATTTCCATGGCCGTTCTATCCAACAAGCCGGATGTTTTCACGCAGGCAATGGTGAAGCATTATTTTGGCGACGATTGCTTTCGCGCCGTAAACGGCCAGATGGACGGCGTGCCGAAGAAGCCGGACCCGGCCGGGGCAATCGCCATCGCCAACGCATTCGGCATTCCGCGGGAACGTTTCCTCTATCTCGGCGACACCAATACCGACATGCTGACCGGAGTGGCGGCCGGCATGCGCACCATCGGCGTTTCCTGGGGATTTCGCCCGGTTGAGGAATTGAATCAGGCCGGCGCGAAAGGCATTATCGACCATCCCCTGGAGGCGCTCGGACTCCTGGGGATCGGATAGCGGCGGATTCTTAGCGGATTCTTAGTCGTGGACTTTTGGAAATTTTGCAGTCGGACTCATTCTTCAGGATGTCGAGGCGTTCTTTTTCAGTGAGCGCCTTCGTTGGGATATTGGACTTCTTTGTGGAATGCTTCCGGGTAGCTTTCTTATGACTATAAGCGGGCGGTGCGGACTTGCC
>JAISXA010000212.1 GCA_031270685.1 Planctomycetota bacterium | reverse complement strand
CCTGATGCCGGCGCCGGTGCCTATGACCGCGTTGTTGAGGCCGGAACTCCAGCCAAGGGTGGCGTTCTGCGTAACCCGCTGGCGGGCGTAGCCGGGGGTGTCGATATTGCCCAGGTTATGCCCTGTGGTGTCCAGCCCATAGCGGGCGGTCAACAAGGCGCTGGTGCCGATTGCCAAACTGTGGAAAGCCATTAGTATCTCCGTTAATCCGTTATCGTGAGAACCACTTTCAGGACTGGAAGCAAGCAACCTGCCAGACGGCGGGAACGGGCCTGATCTTCGAGCTTATATCTTTATTTTTAGTCGGTTAAAAAAACGCCCCTCTTTAGCGATACTTCGCATTTCGAAGCGGGCCTAAATTCCGAACGGCAGTATCTGCCGCCATGGGCATGACTTGAAAAGCTGGATCATGGAAAAGAAAAGGCGCAAACGCTACGCGCTCCTCGACCGGGACGGTACCATCATGGTCGACAAGATTTACCAATCAGACCCGGCGCAGACCGAATTGCTCCCCAATGCGCTGGAGGGCCTGAAGCTGTTGGCGGGGGCGGGATTCGGGCTGGTTGTGGTCACCAACCAATCCGGGATCAACCGGGGGCTGATACAGCCGTCCGAGCTTGAGGCGGTAAATCGGCGCTTGGCGGAGATCCTAGCCGTGGACGGAGTGGCGCTTGAAGCGGTTTATTACTGCCCGCACACCCCGGATGAGGATTGTTGTTGCCGCAAACCAATGCCGGGCATGGCGTTGCGTGCCGCGCGGGATTTGGGGTTCGATCCCCGGGATTGCGTGGTGATCGGGGATCGCGAAGCCGACGTGGCGCTGGGGAAAGCCATCGGCGCCATGAGCGTCCTCGTCCGCACCGGCGGCGGCCGGGAGACGGAGGCGGAAGGCAAGGTCAAGGCCGACCATATCGCCGACGACCTGAAGGCGGCCGCCGAATGGATGCTTGAAAAAGAGTGGTGAACGATACGGGTTTTGGAACAGTCGCATCTTGTGGGCTTTTGAAGAAAACCAAACAAACCGCTATTCGATTCTCTCCAAAAGTCGACCTTCAGTCCACATCCTCAGCCTCTGGCGTTAACCAGCACCACCACGCTTCGCGGCTCCACCGCGAAGCGGTCCTGGCGCTGGCCGACGTCCGGGGCGCGCTCCGCGTCATCGTATACGTCGTCCGGCGAATTCCGGGAAGTGTCCACCACCTTCCGCCAAGGACGGTCGCGGCCGGGAACGGCGAAATGCCGCCACTCCTCCGACGCGTTCAAGATGACGTAGAGGTCGTCGTCCCGCCCGCCGTCGTCGTGAACGGCTTGGCCGCCGTCCAGGAGGAACGCCAGCCACTGCGCGTTCTCCGACCAATCCGGCTCGTTCTCCTTACCGCCGTGCCAGCCGATCCCGCCGCCGTCGGCGAAAAACTGGCTGCGCGCGAGCACGGGATGTTTTTTGCGGAACCGGATCATAAGCCGGGTGAAGCGCGCCAAGTCGGATTTCTTTTCCAGAAGCGACCAGTCCACCCAGCTGATCTCGTTATCCTGACAATAGGCGTTGTTGTTGCCGCGCTGAGTGCGGGCGAATTCGTCGCCCGCCAGCAGCATCGGCGTGCCCTGCGACAGCAACAGCGTGGCGATGAAGTTCTTCATCTGGCGGCGGCGGCGCTGAAGCACGCCCTGGTCGTCGGTCGGACCCTCGACCCCGAAGTTCACGGAGTGGTTGTAGTTTTCGCCGTCCCGGTTGTGTTCGCCGTTGTCCTCGTTGTGCTTCCGGCTGTAGCTGACGAGGTCGTTGAGGGTAAACCCGTCGTGGGCGGTGATGAAATTGATCGAGTGCCCGGGTCGGCGACCGGATTTGCGGTACAGGTCGTCGGAGCCGCAGACGCGGCTGGCGACCCGGCTGACCATTCCCTTGTCGCCGCGCCAGAACATGCGAATGTCGTCGCGGTAGAAGCCGTTCCACTCGGACCAGCGCCCGTAGGAGGGGAATTTGCCGACCTGATTGAGGCCGCCCGCGTCCCAGGCCTCGGCGATGAGTTTGGTGCCGGCGAGGATCGGGTCCATGGCGATGATCTCGACGACGGGCGGATTGTCGAGAACGTTCCCGTTCATGTCGCGCCCGAGGATGGAGGCGAGGTCGAAGCGGAAGCCGTCGACGTGCATGAAGCCGGCCCAATAGCGGAGCACGTCGAGGATGTATTCCCTGACCAGCGGGTGGTTGCAATTGACCGTGTTGCCGCAGCCCGAGTAATTGCGGTATTTGCCGTGCCCGTCCAGCATGTAGTACACCGGATTGTCGAGGCCGCGAAAGGAGATGGTCGGTCCCCGCTCGTCTCCCTCGGCGGTGTGGTTGAACACCACGTCCAGGATCACCTCGATCCCGGCCCGGTGAAACGCCTTCACCATGTCCTTGAACTCGACGACCGCCCCGGCGTCTTCGGAATCGTGGGCGTAGGCGGCGTTGGGGCAGAAAAAGCCGATCGGGGAGTAGCCCCAATAATTGAGCAGCGGCTCGCCGGTGCGGGGATGGCGGCGGAGGTTTTCATTCTCGTCGAACTCGAAGACCGGCATCAGCTCGACGGCGGTCACGCCCAGGTCTTTCAGATAGGGTATCTTTTCGGCAAGCCCGAGAAAGGATCCGGGATGCGCGACGCCGGAGGAGCAATGCACCGTGTAGCCGCGCACGTGCAATTCGTAGATGATCGTCTTCTCGATCGGGATGTCGAGCGGCTTGTCGCCCTCCCAGTCGTAATGGTGGCTTGCCCCGATGCGGCAGCGGCGGGCGCTGAGTTGCGGGCCGTCCCGCGCCTCGTCGCGGGGAAGGTCCGGTTTCCCCCAGGTCTCGCCGCCGGTCAGCGCCCTGGCGTAGGGGTCGAGCAACGGATGGTTCGCGTCGAAATAATATCCCCTGGAGGGATCGCGCGGGCCGTCGGCCCGCCAGACGTAGCGCAGCGTACGGTAGCGCGATGGATTGCCGTGGCGCACCCGGATGTGCCATACGTCGCCGGTCCGGTTCAGCTTGGGATCAAGGGGAATCTCGGCCGCCGGCGGGCCTTGGTCGTCGGCGAAAAGGACGAGGGTCATAACGGTTGCGTGTTGCGAAAACACGGAAAAATTCACGCCGCGAACAGTCAGGTTCGGTCCGAGCGGCAAGGGAATTCCACGCTCTACGCTGAATTCGCCCACGGTGCGGGTGAACTGGTCGATTGAGCTTGCGTCGGGATTGTGGTCGCCGGTGAAGGCGGCAAGTATCCTGGTGTTCGCCTCGAAAGCCATGACAAGCCTTTCCTCGCCCTTTTCGCCGGAAGTTCCCGCCGAAAAGAAGCGTTTCGCGACAAACGTTCGAAAAAAACGCAGCAGACGCTCAAGCCGGCGCATCTATCCATCCCAGCCCAGACGCCGCCGCCAGAAGCCGGCGTCGAACGTGATTTCGCCGCTTTTCGCAATCCGTTGCAAGCGCCACAAAACAATGTGCCCCATCATCACCGGGGGCGCGGTGGAGTTGCCGGCCGGATACTCGCGCGCATCGGACAAGAGGCCCAGGAGCGCCGCGCGGGCCGCCTCACCGCTTTCGTCGTCGCCGTTCGCCATTTCCGCCAACGCCGCCACTCCGGCCTCGGCGACCGCCAGGCCGTCCCTGCCCGATCCGGCGTACGCCGACCCCATGATTTCGAGCACCGCCGCCAGCGCCGGGCGGCTTCCCGACCTTCCGAGCGCCCTCAACACGTCGCAGCGCAAACCGACGCCCAACCCGGCCAGCAACGCCATGGATTCGAGCTTTTCCACCGCCATGGCCGACATGTCCCGCAAATCCGCGCGGCGCGCCGCAACGCGGGGGGAAAAGCCTATCGCGGCGCCCACCGCAAGCACGGCGGCGTGCGCCAGCGCGGGATCGGGCGAATCGAGCAGCTTGGCGCCATGACGTGCGGTAAAAAGCCAAAGCTCCGCCGCGAGGTCCTCCCTTCCGCGCAGCCAGCCGCTCTCCGCTTCGGTCCAATCGCTTCCGTAAGCGCCGTCCAAAAATGCGCCGATCGTCCGTGTCGCGGATAGGCACATCGCGCGCAACGACTCAAGCGCCGCATGGGCGACGAGCGGATTCTCCAAGCGGAAAAGAAAGTCCAGACCCGGAAACACCGAAGCGTCGGCGGGGAGGCCCAGGTCGCCAAGCACCCCTAAGGCAGTGGTTACGACCTCCTCGATTTCCTCCGGGCGGGAAAACTGCATGTCGGTGGAATGGGAATCCCATATTTCCCGCCAGCGGCCGGGATCGACGCCCAACGCCGCTCCGACTTGCCCGCGAACCGAATTCCCGGCGGTCAGTCCGAAGCGGGGATCGTCGATGGAGGCGATCGCGGAGCCGACCGGATCGAATTGCCCGATCACAATCGAGGACACCTGCCGCCGCAGCCCGGCGAGCTCCATATCCAACCTCCCCCGCCTGGTGAGCGGTGGACGGCTCAACGGCTCCACGGCGGATTCGTCGCGGCGGACGTCGTCGGACGCCACGTTCCGGATATAGGCGAAACGGGCGCGTTCGCTGTTGCCGAGGATGAACGCGGGAAGGAAACGGATCGCGGCGACCTTGACCGCAAGGCGGTCGGACGACTCGATGACCGACCGGAAGAGGGGAAGGTCGCGGGGATCGGCGTATCGCGCCAACGCCTCGGCAGCCCCGAGCTGGATCAGAAGGCCGCCGGTCGCAAACCCGTCGAGCAGCGCGGCGCGCATCTCCGCCGCCTCCGGTCCGCGCAATTCGCCGTCGATACGAACCAGCACTCCGGCGCGGTCGCGGGAACCGGCGTCGAGCGCCTCGACAAGCAGGGAGAAACGTTCCGGACCCGTAGGAGACTCTTCTCCGGCACGGACCCCGGCGAAATGCGGGCCGCGAAAAAACACCGCGAAAACGACGACGGACAAACCGACGAGACGTGATCTCCCGACGCGACTTCGGTCACTGGCCATAGCGGTCGATCTGTCCCAAGAGAAGCACTTCGGCCGATTTTTCGTTGCGATAGAGAATTATACCCAATCGGCCGAGACGGTCCAGCGCCGAGGGACTCGCGTCGTATCCCCGCCATCCGGTCAACGCGGAGCGGAAGCGGTCGCCGGCGGGCCGGATTTCGATGCGGTTCCAACCGCGCGACAGCGCCCGCGGCCTACTTTCAAAATCGACCCACTGTCCATCCTCGGGAGCGGTGATTACGGCGGATAACGCCGCCTCGCCGTCGCCGCCGCCGTAATAGACATCCAGCGCAAGGCTGTCGACGGAGCGGAAATCCTCGGGCGGCGACAGGGTCCGGTACACGGAAACGCGCCCGCGTTCGGCCGCGCCGAGGTCGAGGCGCAGCGCCCTTCCACCCCGTCCGTCCGACACCACCGAGAGGTCGGCCTTGTCGCTCCAGGACGGAAGACGCCAAGCGGCGACTCCGGAGCTATGATCCTCCCAAACCTTGACCCCGGCGCCGACGCCGATGACCATTTCGGGGATTTCGCGCGGCGTTCCCAGGATTGCCAAACCGCCCTCGCTCTCCGCGACGCCCACGGAAAGGCCGGCGTCGGCGTCGCCCGACAGGAAGAGATTGAGCGTCCTCACCAGGAAGCGTAGAGCCTCCCGGCCGCCGTTATCGCCGTTCGCGTTGTAGCGCCAGTCGTCGCGCCAGCCGAACGTCGTGGCTACGACACCGAGACCGCCGCCGACGAAGACGCCGTCGACCGGTCCCGCATCGGCCAGTTGATGACCGCCGGGAAGCGCCGTCCGTTCTCCCCCGGTCGCGTCGGCCAACAGCTTGAGCGCCCGTTCGTTGTCGCTCCGGCGGGAGGAATCGAGCCAGATGTGGCCGTCGTTCCCGAGATACTCGGCGACGTCGCGCAATTCCGCCTCCGTCCAATTTTCGACGTCGCCGGGGTCGAGGGTGGCCAGCAGACAGTCGCCAAGCGTCGGATCGCCGGGGCGCAAAACCCTTTCTTCGACATCCACGTTCGGCGCGAGCCGCCGGGCGAGGACGCTGAACAGATTGCGCGGCGCATCGTCGGAAAGAGCCGAGAAGTCGCCGACGACGACGAGCAGCGCGTCGGGATCGACCGAACTCGACGCTGCGACGCCGCGCCTGCGCCGCTGGCGCATCTCGCCGCGCTCCCAATCCATATCCGCCTTGCCGGGAGACGGGAATCGTATGATCGAATCGTCGCCCGCGACATCAAGCCGCGATGCCGGGCGATCGACCGCCCATAAGGCGGCCGGATCAATGGATTCCCCTCCGCCGTAGGGTCCGAGATCGTCCATCCGGCCTTCCCGGTCGCCGGAGCCGAAGCCCCTGCCGACGCCGCGCCCGCGACCATCGCCGGAACGCCCGTCGCCACCCGATCCGGGCTGGCTGCCGCCCTCGCCCGCGCCTCCGGGGCCGGTCGCGCCGTCACCGCCGCGATCGCGATCACCGAAATCCCTTTGCCCGGGACCGTCGCCGGGATGTCCGCCGCGCCTGCCCCTGCCGCCCCGGCTTCCCGGTTCACTCGCGCCTCCGGACCGTCCGTCCGACGCCGTCGTTCCGGTTCTGCCGGATACGCGGTCGTTGTCGTCGGCCCCGGAAAGCGAACCCGGACGTCCGGCGTCGGCGAGTTCCACGCCCAAGCGGTCGCCGCCCGGCGTGGCGGCCCCTTCCAGAGCGTCGCCCATGCCTCCGGGGCCCGCGTCGAAGCGCGATTCGCCCGGGGACAGCGTAGAGGCTCCGGCGGAACGCGCCGGACGCCGCCCGGCGCCGGAAGCGTCAGCCGTCAGCGCGGAGGGCGGCCTTACCGGCGGCCCGCCGCCGGATTCCCGGTTCGTCTGGCGTTCACGCCGCGACGAACGGTCGATTTCGAGGGTCGCTTCGCGCACGCCCTCGATGACGCGCGCCGAATAGTCCGCCGCCAGTTCGGAACTTCCGGCCGGAAGTGTCGGCCCGGCGGCCTTGTGCGCCAGGTTGGGCATGCCGGCGGCGGCGTCCATACGCATTTCTTCGACGCCGAAATCCGGTTCGAGCGGCTCGCGCGCCACATCCTTATCGACGAACTGTCTGGTTTCGACGCGAACCGGATCGTCGATCGGCACCATCGGCTCCATGACGAGCGAAGGCGCCTGCGCGCGGTTTCTGCGTCGCCCGCGAGTCTCGATGGCCGTAACGGCCGGATCCCGGGCGATGAATTCCATTTCCATGCTTTCCGCGGAAAGCCGCGTCGTAACGCCGGAACGGATCTCGGGACCTCTCGCGTCGTCGCTCCAAGCGGTAGCGCCCGGATCCACGAGTTCGTCCACATTCACCCTCTCGCTGACGACCTCGACGGCTTGGGCGGCGGCATTGGCGTCGGCAACATTCGCCGGCTCCGACGGCGGAGGCTCCGCCAACTCGGGAATTGCCCCCTGCGGCATGCCGCGGGCCTCGCGTTCGGCTCGGCGTTCGCGCCGACGAGGAGACGCGGCAGTCTTCTCCAGCGCCACGGCAGCGGCGGAAGGAGCGCCCAGGGCGGCCAGCTCTCCCGTCGCCTCCGCCTCTCCCGGCAGCGCTTCCGCGCGGTCCAGCGGCGAAGCCGAGGCTCCCGATGCGGCCACCGCATCGGCAAGCTCGGCGAGGAGGGAATCGGTCGATCCCGCGCCCGCGCCTCCGGCCGAATCCCTCGGCTCCTCGAGCGCCTCCGCGCTGGAGGGAACGAGATTCTCGAGGTTCGGGGTCAGGCCGTAACGCGCCGGGTCGTCCATCTCGACGAGGTTGACTTCAAAGGGAGTCCGCCTTTCTTCGCCATTGAACACGGACGAGGAGAGGAGCGCGATGAATATGGCCAACAGGATCAGATTGGCGATGAAGGACGCCAGCAGCAGCAGCGCCTTCTTGCGCATCTTGTACAGGAGATACGCGATAAGTAGAAGCAACAGCAGCAACAGGAGAAGCGCGGCGAGCAGATAGATCCACCACGCGTTCCAAGGGCCCCGTCCGCCGCCTTCGCCCGCATCCCCTATCCGGCCGTCGTCGCCGAAGCCCGGCATCGACGGTACGCCGGAAGGCCGGTCGCCCGAACGGGCGGGAGAACCCTCGTCCCTGGCGCGGCGGAACGCGTCGTCAATGGTGCGGCGGGTGCGGTCCAGGGGCGAGTCGCCGATTTCCCCCGGCGGCATTGGGTCGTCGTTCGGGATATACGCTTCCGGACGGTACGATCCGGTACGCGGATCCGGAAGAACCGGCGCGAACCGCTCCGGATCGGGTATGGTGAACGGCACTTCCGGGCCACGGCGGACGCCGCCGTCCGTCCTCGGCGCGGCGTACGCGCGCACGTTCCAGACGACCGGTATTTCAATTGCCCCGGGGCCGGCCGAAAGGGTCGCGACGCCTTCGCGCAAACCGTCGGCGGAGCCGATTGGCACGGAGACGACGACCTCGATCAAGACATCGCCGTCGCCGGCGGAAAGCAAATCAAGCATCGACTCGGCGGTGAGAGCCGGATCGCCCGAAACGGCGAGATCCAGCTTGATGTTCCGGTCGGCGTGATAGGGAACGATCGCCTTTTTGGAGACAAACGTCCCTGGCGGCACGTCTCCCATATCAAGCGCGCCGATATCGGTGAAGCGCACGGTTCCGATCCGGATCCGCGCCGGCCGCGAATCGGCGGGGCCGCCTTCGCCGGAACGGATGTCGAACCGGCCCTCGTATTGGCCCAAGGGAGCGTCGGCTGGAATCGGCAATACAAGCTCCAGCGTCTGTCTGCCCGGCGGCACCCGCTGGTCGAAGCGGGCGGAGGGAAGGAAGGCGGCCCCTTCCGGCCACGACAGGTCGAGGTAAAGCGTTTCCGGACGCGTGGAATCGAGCAGCAACGGCGCCTCGACCCTGGTCGTTTCACCCGGGAACACGACGCCGAAATCGATGTCGCCGTCCAGACCGGCGCCGCGGAACCCGAGAACCGTCCAGCCGACGGGGATGTCCCGCTTCGCGGCGCCGGCCTGGACGGTCAGAATTCCGGCGCGCTCGCCGTCGGCGGCGTCCGCCGGCTCGATCACGCGGAAAACAAGTTCGGCCTCGCCCTCGCCCGCGTCGAGCAGGCGCGGAAACGTCGCGGAGAAACCGTCGTCCCCCCGATAGGAATGGATCGCCGATGCGGCCTTGTCGGTCTTGTAAGGGAGCGGCAAAATCTTTTCAAGCGTTTCGCCGGGGCGCATAACGCCCAGGTGTACGAAGCCGGGGTCGCCAAGAAGCATCGATCCGATCACAACCCGCGCGGAACGCTCGTCGCCAAGTCCGTTACCGGCCGAAATGGAAATCCTGCCCTGAAGGCTGGCCGGGCGGGCATCCGGCGGAATCGATAGTTCGACTTCGACGGTTGTGGAACCGGGCGCGGCCATGGGTGACGCCTCGTACCCGGGAAGCGCGTCTCGCGGCCAGCGAAGGTTCACTGAAAGCTGTTCCGGCCTGGTGGAATCGAGCAGGACCGACAGGAGCGCGGTTCCGGTCTCGCCGGGGAATAGAATCCCGAAATCAAGATCGCCGCCGAGCGCGGCGCCCTGGAAACCGCGAATATTCCAATAGACGGGAATTTCAAGTCGCCCCGGGCCGGCTTCCAGAATCACCTTGCCGGCGGCCGGACGGTCATCGGCATCGGCGGGAAGCGTCACGGACACGTCCAGGTCGAAGCGTCCCTCGCCGGATTCTAGCGTCGCCGCCCCGGGCGAGGCGGTCAACGCGCCGCCATCTTCCGTGACCACGGCGAGAGTGGCCGGCTTGTCGGCGCGGTACGATACAGTCAACCGCTTCGTGGCCGACTCCCCGGGTTTGATCGCGCCGAAGCTTACCGCGCCCGGATCGACGAATTCCACCGCGCCGACGATCAGTCGCGCGGCGCGAATATCGCCGAGCCCTCTTTCGGAGGCGATTTCGAAGCGACCGGCATGGGCGATGGGCCGGGCGTCGGCCGGCACGGTGAATTCCAGTTCATATGGCTGGCGGCCGGGAAGAATGGTCGCCCGCGTGGAGAGCTCCGGCAGCTCTCCGCCGGAATCGGGCCAGGTCAGAGAAAAGTCGAACGCCTCGGAGCGGGTCGAATCGAGAAGAATGTCGATGGAGGCGTTGCCGGTCTCGCCCGGAAAGATGACCCCGAAATCGACATCGTCGACCAGCGCCGCGCCCCAGAAGGAGCGGACGCTCCAGCGGACCGGGATGGCGACGACGCCTGGACCGGCATGAATTTTCGCCACGCCCTCGCGAATGCCGTCCAGGGCGTCGGGTTCGATCGCGGCGACGACGGTAATTTCAACTTCGCCGTCGCCTTGTTTTACGTTGTCGCCGGTGGTGAAGGCGGAAAGTTCCATGCCTTCGGCGGTCACGGCGAGAGGAGCGGCCTTGTCGGCATGGTAGCGTATGCGAATCGCCTTTTCGGCCGACGTCCCGGGACGAATCGCCCCGAGGTCGACGGGATCGACGGCTTCGAAGGTCACGGCTCCGACCTTCACCCTCGCCTCCCGCTCATCGCCAAGACCGTTCCAGGCGCGGATGGAGAAACGCCCGGCATAGTCACCGGGGCGGACATTGTCCGCCGCCTGGAGGTCGAGCTCGAAAGTCTGGCGGCCTGGCGGAAGCATTTCGTCGGCGGCCATCGCCGGAAAACTGCGTTCGTGTCCGGGCCAGGAAAGATTGAAGAACAACTCCTCGGAACGCGTGGAATCGAGGTCGATCGTCACCCCGGCCGTCCCCGTCTCTCCGGGGAACACGACGCCGAAATCGAGATCGCCGCCGAGAAGCGCGCCGCGAAAGCCCCGAACCGTCCAGGCGACGGGAAGGTCCAGACGAGCGGGACCGGCGGTTAAGGCAATCCGCCCCGAACGTTCGCCGTCCCGATCGTTCGCGCCCGGGCTGGCGGCCACATGGAGCGACAGCGTTCCCTCGCCAGCGGCCAGGGTCGCCGCGTCGGCAGCGATCGTCACCCCGTCGTCGCCCTGGTACGACGCGACGAACGCAACCTCTTTGTCGGCGCGATAGGGAATGCTTGCCACTCGCCCGGCCGACTCCCCGGGTTTGACTTCGCCAATGGCGATCGGACCGGGATCGCCAAATGCGACGGCGCCGACCATGATCCGCGCATCGCGCCGGTCGCCAAGCCCGTTTTCCGCGCGAATGGAAAAATTGCCGCGATGCGGCCCGGGCGGCGCGTCCCGGGAAACCGTGATGTCGAGGGTAAACGGCTGTCTTCCCGGGCCAACCGCCTGGCGCAAGGCAAAGCCGGGAAGCGAACCGGCCGTTTCCGGCCAGGAAAGGTCGAAGGAAAGCATCTCGGAACGGGTCGAATCGAGATCGACCTCGATGCCGGCGGTTCCGGATTCTCCCGGGAACAGGACGCCGAAATCAACGTCGCCGCCGACTATTCCCGCGCCCCGGAAGGCCAGCACCCGCCACCGCACCGGTATCTCGAGCGTTCCGGGGCCGGCACGAAGAACGATCCGCGCCGACCGGCCGCCGTCCCGGGCGTCGACCGGCGCGGAGGCGGTAATCGTCAGCCGAAGCTCGCCCGCGCCGGCGCCAAGCGAGTCGCGGTCCGCCGCGACCGCCAACAGGTCGTGTCCGGAGGCGGTGATTTCAAGCGGGGTCTGTTTTCCGGAATGATACGGCACGACAATATCGTAATCGAGTTCCTCGCCGGGCCGCAGGAACCCCAGATCGACCGCTCCCGGATCGGTGAAGCTGACCTCGCCGACGACCAGACCGGCGGGTCTCGCATCGCCGAGGCCGGAATCGGCCCGGACGTCGAGGAGTCCGCGATAGCGGCCGGGAACGGCGCTTTTCGGAACGGCGATCTCCAACTCGAACACCTGGTCGCCCGGGGAGAGGTCGATCCTCGAGAAGAGGCTCGGCAATTCGCTGGGCGAGTCGGGCCAGGAAAGATCGAAAAGAAAATTCTCTGGCGTGCGTCCTTCATAGATCACGCGGGCGTCGGCGAAACCGGTCTCGCCGGGAAACAGCACGCCGAAGTCGATGTCTTCGCCGCCAAGCGAAAAGCGCTTGATCTCCGGCTCCGGTTCAAGCGGCATCCTGACCGCGATGCCGCCGGCCTGGCGGACAAACCCGCCGTCTTCGGGGATGGTTCCTTCCGCCCGCAGGGTGACGTCGAAGCGGTCGCGGTAACCGGGCGGGAGGTCGACCGCCGTCGCGTACACGCCGTCGCCGGCGCGCCCATCATCGTGCAATCCGTCGTCGAAAAGCGCGCTCCGCCCGCCCGGAACGCCCGGAAGGGGCTCGAGCCACACCGCGCCCGCCGGAAACGGGGCGGCGCCCCGGGCAAGCGTCGCGCCGAGGGCCATCCGGTCGCCCTGGTACTGCGGCGGGAAAAGATCGAGGAAAAACGGGGTGTCGCCGAAAAACGCGAGCGCGGAAACGCCTGCCTCGGCCGAACTCCACGAATAGTTCCAGGCGCCGGCCTTTGGGCGGCCGACATAGACGCCGCCGATGCGGCCGGAGCCGCCGCCGGCGACTTCGACGCCGAGGGGGTCGACCAGGCTCACCCGCGCGCCGCCGTCCGCGATGGCGACCAGCCGGCGCACCGTCGCGTCGACGGGAATCGAGCCTTCGCCGGCCGGCGAAGACAACGCCTCGCCGCGAAGCAAACGCCGCTTCCCCAGTTCGGCGGCGAGCCGGGCGTAGATTTCCGGAAGGTCGCTGTCGCTGGGCGCGCGGAAGTACATGCCGTCCGAGGCGTCCGCCATTTCCTCGAGCAGCTTGTGGTCGGCGCTCTGGGTAAGGCCCACGGTGAAAATGCGGATGCCGTCGGCGGCAAGCCGCCGGTGGCTGTTTTGGTAGCGCGTTCCCTCGTTTTTCCCGTCGGTGAGCAGCACGACCACCGGGCGGCGGGATCCGCTCTCCTTGAGCATCCGGTCGGCGAGGTCGAGGGGGATGTCCAGATTGGTCAAGCCGTCGGCGCCGACCTTGTTGAGATCGTTCAGCAGCCGGGTGCTTTCCTCGAGCGAAACCAGCGGCGTTTCGACGTTGCCCAGATGGTTGAAGGTGACGAGCCCGACGCGGCCGATGCCGCCGCCTTCGCGCGCCATTTCCAGGAACGTGCGTGCGGCCGCGACCCGACGTTTCCTCGGATCGTTGTAGTTCATGCTCCGACTGACGTCGACGGCGAGAACGACGTCGACCAGGTCGGACGCGTAGCGGCATTCGCCCTCGGCCATTCCGGACGCCCGCTCCTTGCCGCCGGGCGCGAAGGCCACCTTCACTTTCACCCCGCCCTCGCGGTCCTGGCGCGGCACTTCACGGACGTCGAGAAACAGCCGGGCCTTGTATCGCCAGAGATAGAGTCCGCCGGCGCGGTAGCGGTCGGCCATGCCCTCGTTTTCGGAGAGGTCCTCCGGGTAGATGTGCACAATGAAATCTTCGGCGTGCGCCGAGGCGATGAGATGCTCCGACGAGGCGGGAAGGGTCATGACCAGTTTGGCGTTGCCCGGCTCGCGCGGATCGCCGAGATCCCTGGTGAGAAGATTCGCCCGGAGAACGTCCGCTTGCGCGGCTGGCGCCGCCGTCTGGAAGAGCGTCGCCAACAACAGCGCGCACGCGGTCCGGAACGCTCGCCCGGCCGACAGGCCAACCCATCGTCCGCGTTCACTCGCTGGATGCGTCATCGCGATTCAGGCTCCAACACCGGCAAATCCACGTATTTGACGCCGCTCGCGCGGCAGATGCCGAAAACGCGCATCACCGACTGGTAAACGACCCTGCCGTCCGCGCGGATCACCGCCGCCCGCTCCGGGTGGGCGCGCGCGAATTCGGCCGCCGCCTCGCGCAGTTCCCCCTCGGTTCGCACCATGCCGTTGACCACCAGCGTCCCGTCCGCGCGGATGTTTACGACCAGGCGGTCGGGAACCGAGGCGGCCTTCACGCCGGCCTCGCTCTCCGGGAGGCGCACCGTGTGATCAGTTTCCCTGCGGATAAAGGTGGTCGCCACGAGAAAGAATATAAGCAGTTGAAACGCGACGTCGATCAGGGACGTCAGGGGGATATCGAAATTTTCCTCTTCACGCATGCCGCGCATACAACGCCTCCAATCGGTCCCGAACCGCCTCACAGTTCCTGAACGCTGGTGTCCTCGGAATCGGCGCCCGGACCGTCGTCGACGGTGGTCGACTCGTTGAGCGAATCCCCGTCCTCGAACCCGGAAGCGGGCTCGGACCGGTTGTCCACCTCCCGGCGCGCCATTTCCGCGCGGTTGGAGGCGGCCGAAATGAAGGCGAGGGCGCGCTCCTCGACCTCGCGCACGATGGCGTCGGCCTTGGTCCGCAGCCAGTTGTAGATGAGGAGAAACGGAATGCCCACGACCAGCCCGAAGGCCGTGGTGTACAGCGCCTCGTAGATGCCGGCGGCGAAGTTCCTGGGATCGTCCATTCCCAATTCGGCGGCGGCGCGAAAAGCGGCGATAAGCCCGAACACCGTACCAAGAAGACCAAGTTGCGGCGCTATTATCGCCGCCACGCCGATCGGCCTGAGGTTTTTCCGCATGTCGAACAGGATGCGCGTCCCCTCCTCGTCGAGGACCGCCTCCAGTTCGCGCCGCGTCGCGCCGCTTCTCGAAAGCAGGGTATACATGATTTTCGCCATCGCGCTCTTTTTGCCTTCGACCAGCTTGCGGCCGGCGGCCACGCCCCCGCGCATCATCGCCTCGCGCATGTCGTCCATGAGCCGCTTGGGGATTTGCACTGCGCGCAGCAACGAAATAATCCGTTCGACCGCGTACCAGCAGCCGTAAATCGACACCAGCAGGATCGCCCACATGACTCCGCCGCCGCGTTCGAAGGTGGTCAGGATGGAATCCCTGCTGATTTCATCGGCATAGCCAAGCGCGGCGACGGCCAAGAGGGCGGTTACAACCAGGAGCATCCGCGTTTTCATCTTCAATTCCCCCGATTTCAAAAAAGCCGTGTATTTCGCCCCGTCACTTGTCCCCGGCGACGATCCCGGCTTGCAGATCCTTCGCCTCCTCGGCGGAGGGCGTGTCGGGATAGCGGGCGAGAACGCGTTCAAGATCGCTTATCGCCTTGTCGGTCTGTCCGGAGGACAGCGCCATCCTCGCCGCGCTCACCAGCGCGGACGCGGCCCAGTTCGGATACTGCGGATACCGGAAATCAACGTCCAGGAACTGCACTCGCGCCTTTTCGCGGTCCCCCGCTTGCGCGGCGACGAATCCAAGGCCGTACAGCGCTTTGGCGGCGGTTTCCGTGTCGCCGTCGAGGGCGAGCGCCCGTTCGAAGGCGGTTCCCGCTTCGACGTAGGCTTCCAATTCGAGGTTGGCCTGGCCAAGCCCCCAATACGCCTCCTGGGTGAAAGGACCGTCGGAATAGTCGAACAGAAATTTCTGGAAACGCTCGCGCGCCTCGGCGAACTTCCGGTCGAGCAGATACGAAAGGGCGATGCCGTGTTCGGCCGCGCGCTGGTAGGCGGCGTCGGCGCCGCCCATTTCCAGCGCCTGCCGGTAGCGTTGAATCGCGGTGTCGTACCAGCCGCCGCGGCGCGCCACATCGCTGTTGTCCTGGCCGGAGCGGCGGCGGAGCTCGGCGGCGAGATAGGCGGCCTCGCCCGCCAGCGCGCTCTTGGAATATTTGCCGATAATGGTTTCGAAGGCTTCGATCGCCGCCAGCCGCCGGTCCCACATTTCCTTGCCGACAGCCTCCTTGCGCTCGGGATCCCTTTCCGAACGCCAGGAGCGTTCCGAAGCTTCCGAAAGGCGTTGAATGCTCCAGGCAAGGCGATATTGCGCATTTACGGCAAGTTCCGACTTGCGCGTCTCCGCCAGGGTGAGCGACCGGCGGTACGCCGCGGACGCCTGCTGGTATTCGCCGCGATCATAGAGAATCTCCCCGATGCGCATCCACGCGGACTCGACCACGGGATTGCCGGGATAGCGGTCGGTCAGCTCGCGGAGAAGCGAGAGTATCTCGTCCTCGGCGGAGCGGACCCGTTCCGCCGCGCGGTTCATTTCGTCCCTGGCGTTCAACGCCGCCAGTCGGTCGGGATCGGGCAAAGTTTCCGCGTCCGCGTTCCCGGCAAGCTCGCGGTACCTGCGCTCCGCTTCCCTCGCCTCAAGCACTTGAGGCTTGATTTGGTTCCAAAGCGACCAGGAACGCTGGTAAAGCGCCTGCGGCGTGTCCGGATGGTCGGGGTGGTCGGCGAGGAAGGCTTGAAACGCGCGGGCCGCCTCCTCGTGGCGGCCGAGTTCGTCCAGAGCCGAGGCCCGTTCGAGTTCCGCGCGGGCGGCGAGACGGTGCCCGGGGTAGTCGGCGAGGAGCGCGTCCAGGTCCGCAAGCGCGCCTTCGGCGTCGCCGGATGACCGTTTCGCGGTCGCCCCGAGAATCATCGCGTCCGGGCGCAGGATGCTGCTGGGGAATTCCGACATCAGGCGGCCGACGGCGGCGAGCGCTTCCGGGTAATCCTCAAGCTCGAAATTCACCCAGGCGACGCCATACAGCGCGGCGTCGGAGACATCGCCCTTGGGATCGCCGGCGAGGCTCTTCCCGTAATCAACCAGCGCCTCTTTTTTCATGCCGAGGCTGTATTTCGCGTCCGCGAGGAAATAGAGCACCCGTGCCTGGTTGACGTCGGCGGGCGGATTCTCAAGCACGGCGGAGAGGTGAGCCAGGGCGCTCTCCAGCTTTGCGCGCCGCTCCTGGTCGTTCGGCGTTCGCTGGCCGTCGCGGAGGTCGAGAATTCCCAGGTGGCGGCGGGCATTGGCGATCGTCGAGCCGACCAGATTCGCGCCGAAGCGTTCGCCGAGCCTCAGCGCCGACTCGTAGCGCCTGCGGGCGGTTTCCACATCCTTGCCGCTTTCAGCGATCTCGCCAAGCCTGAGCTCCGCCATCGCCGCCTGCGGCGTTTCGGGATGGTTGGTCAGAATCTCCTGATAAAACCCGGAGGCCCGGGGCATATCCGCTTCCTGGAAATAGGATTCCGCAAGGCGGAACAGCGCGCCGGCGCCGTATTCCGCCGCCAGCGCCACAAGCGCCGGATCGCCTTGACCGTCACGGTCGCGCCACTCCCGCGCCCAAACCTCGCCCTCGGTCGCCAGCCAACGGAAATTTCTTCTAGCTTCCTCAAGATCGCCGCCGATCGCCGCGTAGTCGGCGAGGGCTAGCGTCGCGTGCAGGCGTTCCCGGGCGTTTTCATGGCCGAGCGCGGAGCGGAGCGCTTGCGCGGCCTGGGCCAGGAGATCCTCCGCCCTTCCCTTTTCGGCGCGCCGGGCCATCTCCCGAAGCGACAGCGCCCGATGGTATAAAGCCCATGGCGCGCGGCCAGAATCGGGCCATTTGCGGGCGATCTCGCCGAAGGTCCGCGCCGCCTCCTCGTACCGTTCCGCGTCGAGCAGCACCTCGCCCAAAATCGACTCGGCCTCGATCTCCTCGTCGCCGAGTTTGCCGTTTTCCATGGCTTTTCTCAGATAATTGACCGCTTCGCCGCCGATCTCCTTTTGTCTGGCGAGGAAATTGTCCCGCGTCGCCGTGTCGGCGGCGGCGCGGGCTCGCTCGCGCGCCTCCTTCGCCTGCTCCTGCCACAGCGTCCCCAAGCGCAGCCAGGCGAGACCGTTCATGGGATGATTGGAAGCCTTCGCCACCTGCTGCAGCGGCTTGGCCGCCTTCTGAACGTCGCCCACTTCCTGCCACGCGCAACCCGCGTCATAAAGGTAAGACAGTGAAAGTTCCTCGTCCTCCCCGGCCAGTTTCGCGGCTTCCTCAAATCCGGACGCCGCGTCGGCGATGCGGCCGAGAGCGCGGTCGACCCAGGCGACTCCGCCCCGGGCGTCTGGGGCGTATTCGCCGTCGGGACGTTTTTCCAGAACCCGCCGGAACGCCGCTCGCGCCTCCTCATAACGTTTCAGTCGATACAGAGACTCGCCCTCGAGATACAGACATTCCTCGTAGCGCCGATCGGATGGGAATTCGAAAATAAACCGCCTGAGCAAGGGAAGCGACTCGACGTATTTTCCGCCGTCGAAAGCTGCGAGGGCGGCGCCGTATATCCCGGCGGCGAGATTCTTCGCATCGGGAAATCGGGTGACGAAGGATGAGAAGTCGACAAGCGCGGCGTCAAGCCAATCCTGCCCGGAGCCCCCGGCGTCCTTCTCGTCGATTCCTTTGTAATAGTTCGCTTCACCCCGCCACATGAGAGCCGTCTCGATCTGTTCCTGGCGTTCGGACAACTCGAGCACCTCGCCGTAGCGGCGGATGGCGTCCTCGTAACGGCGGATTCTGAACCAGGCGTCGGCCGCACCCATGGCGGCGTCGGCGCGCAGGTTTTTGGGGGCGTTAGGATATTCGTTCAGCACGCGCGAATAGGAGGCGGCGGCTTCCTGGCTCTTTTCAGGGCGGTTTTGGTTCAGCGCCAATTTGTCCTGGCAATACCCGAGAAGCAGAAGCGCCTCCGCCGCCGCGGGCAGGGATCGGAATTCGTCGACGAAAACCTTCAACCTGCTTTCGGCGAGGTCGTATTCGCCCCGCTCGCCGATAAGACGGCGGATCTGTTCCAATTGCGCGGATGCCGATTCGCCCGCCAAGACGGGATGGGCCGAAAGGGCATAGAGCGATAAAAGGAATAGGGCGACTCCGGCCGCGCCGGCCGGATACGAATCCAGCACCTTGACTTTCAAGCTCATGACATATCCTTAGCCGTCCGAATCGGCCCGGGGCCGAACGCATCCCCGGGCATGCAGACAGTACAAAAAAGACTCCCCGACGTAATATCGGCATCTCCCCCGTACATACTTTAGCCTAAACGTCAATGGCTGTCGCGGAAAAGACCCTCGGGGACGGAATGTCACCTTTTCCCAGCAACAACGAAAATCGCCTTGACTGAATTCTCCGGCGAAAACGGCCGATATTATGTGCATCCGCATTCGCGGCCGCCGATCAGATCCGGTTACGGGCGGACCGGACTCCGTGCGATCGACGGGGCGCGAATTCTTAAGTATACCCGGAAGGCCCAATGGAAAACCACACTCGGGATGGAAATCGATCCGCCGGCCACGACCCCGACTTGAATCAATCGGAACAGGGCCGGCAGTCGGCGCATACCATGACCGGCAATCGCTTCGCGTGGGAGGCGTTGCTGCGCGCGATGTTCCTCCTGTTCGTCACCGGCGCCATAGCCTTTTTGGCGTGGCGGCCGGGAGTGTGGCGTTTCAATTTTGCCTTCACCTTCGGCAATCCTCCTCCGGGCGACCGGCTCGACTGGAAAGCGGAGGAAGACGAGCCAATCCGCAAAATGCCTGTCCCGGGGTCGCCGCAACCGCCGGAATGGAGACTCACCGCCAACAACTTCTTCGGCTGGAACGATTCGCGATTCGCCAAGACCAACCTTGACCTCACAACGAAGTCGGTGGCGGAAACCGACTGGCGGCGGGAGACGAGGAACGCCTGGAGCTGGGAGGACGATGTCCCGTTCCGCAGCCGGCGTGAACCTATCGGCATGCCTCCGCAGATTCCGATGACCTCGTTCCGGGCGGGGGACATGCCCGGATGGCCGCAACCCGGCGTCGAGGAGAAGGCGGAGAAGGAAACGTTCCCCGAACTCCCTGTCATCGCTCCGCCAGCCCAGACCGGTATCAGCGTCGGGGCTTCCGAAAGCCCCGACGCGGCGGCGAGCCAAAGCGCTCCCGCCCCGTCGACTCCAGTCACGCCGCCGATGCTTCCGCCGCCGATACGGCGCGGCGAGCCGGCTGCGGTTACCGCCACCGGAACGGTCGCTATCGCCGAGGCGCCCATTCTCATCGGCGTGGGGAATCCCTCCAAACGCGCCGAGAGCGGGGACATGACGCACCAAGCGACAATCGATTGGAAAAATCGGGAGATCACCGGCCCCATCCCGGGCGCGTTCCTGACCATATACCCCGACCTCAAGTTCATCGGCCTGTGCCTTCCCGACCAGGGATATATACGGAGCTACCACCAGGTCGGAGTGCCGGAGTCCCTGGAAGGAGACAAAATGTCGGCGCATGACGGGCGGGTTCCGTATGGCCGGTACTACGTCGCCGACCGCTATCGCGATGCGGACGGGCCGCGCCTGTTCCTTTCTTGGCCATCTCCGGAGGATGGTCGCCGGATCGGCCTCGACCCGATCCGCCAGGCCGAGGTGGAAAACGCGTGGCGGCGGCGGGAACTTCCCCCCCAGGACACGGAAGCCGGCGGAGGCGTGGGCATCAGCGGCCTCAGGCGCTGGGTCGACGTCACCGAAGGCGGATTCGCCCTCGAGGAGCCGCAAATGGAGGAGATATTCACCGCCCTCCCCGACAAGTCGTGGGTGATCATCCAGAACAAATGACGGGCGTTTCCCGCTCGCATACCAAGAACGGCGGCGGAGATCGCTCTCCGCCGCCGTCTTTCGCGTCTTCACCACGTTACCGGCTTTCGGCCGATACGGATCAATACACATCCTTCCACTGGTCGATGTTCTCGGGGTCGAACTTGAAGGGGGCGCCGAGCATGATTTCGGTGCCTCCGTCGCCGGCCGAAACGACCGTCTTGGCGCTGAGCTTGCCGGCGTTGATGTATTCGCCGATGGTTCCGGTCATAATGCCGTCGGACGCGCCGACGAGAGCGTATCCGGCGAGATAGCCGAGGTCGATCGGGTTCCACAGGTACATCCAGGGACAGACGCCGTTCTTGATGTAGTCGGCCATTTCGCTGGGCAGGCCGAGTCCGGTCAGGAACACCTTGCCCTTGAGGTTCTTGTCGGTGAGCACCTTGCCGGCGGCGGCGATGCCGACGGTGGTGGGGGCGATGATGACTTTGAGATCGGGGAAGGTCTTCAGAAGAGCTTCCGTCTCCGAGGTGGACTTGTCGCGGAGGTCGTCGCCGTACGCGACCTTGACCAATTTCATGTCCTTGTATTTGGGCAGTTCTAGTTCCTTCTTCATCCACTCGATCCAGGTGTTCTGGTTGGTGGCCTGGGAGGTGGCGGAGAGAATGGCGATATCGCCCTTGCCGCCAGCCATGTCATAGGCGGCCTGGATCTGGACGCGACCGATCAGTTCGGGATCGGCTTGGTTGATGTGGACCAAGCGGCTCTCGGGGTTGGTGGCCGAGTCGGCGGTCACGATGGGAATTTCCTGCCGCATCGCCTTGCGGAGGACCGGCTGCAGGGCGTCGGGGTCGTTGGCGGCGAGGCCGATGCCGTCAACGTTCTGGGCGATGAGTTCCTCGATGATCATGATCTGCGCTTCGGCGGTCGGAAGGTCGGGAGCGCGGAGAATCGCTTCGGCTCCGGATTCCTCGATCGCCGTCTTAAAGCCTTCCATCAACTTCTCTCCGAACGGGTTGCCGGTGGACTTGAAGATGAAGGCGTAACGTTTCTTTTCGCCGGCGGTCGCGACCATGAGGCAGCAAACCAGCAGCACTGCGGCCAAGGCTGTCATGCGTTTTACCATAGCACCATCTCCTGTCATAAAAGAACCCGATAATTACCATCGCCGGGCGCCCCTCGAGACCGGCGAATACACGTCCGCTAAACCGCGCGCTTCCTGTTCGCCATCCATTCCGCCGCCATCTGGCGAAGGTTGGGAACCATGACCGCGAAGATCAGAAGCAGGCCGACGATGATCATCAGCACCTGCGCCGAGACGTTGCGCAGGCCAAGCCCGTAGCGCAGGTACCCCACGGTGAACACCGAGATCGCCACGCCGATCATGCGCCCCTTGCCGCCCGAGGTGGAGACGCCGCCGAGCACCACCATGGCGATGACGTCGAGCTCGTAACCCTGCGCGACGTTCGGGCGCGTGCTCCCCATTCGTGAGGTAAGGAACAGCGCGGTCACGCCCGACATGAGGCCGATCAGGGTGTAGACGGCGATCCTGATCCTGTCCACCGGGACTCCGGAAAAATAGCTGGCCGTGCGATTGGAGCCGATGGCGTACAGTTGCCGGCCGAACGTCGTCTTGTGGAGGACGACCCCGTATATCAGGGCGCAGACCAAAAACGCCAGAAGCATGAACGGCGACGGCCCCACGTATTCCCAGCCCAGGAATTCGAACCACAGCGGAAACTTGCCGACGGACTGGTCCTCGAGGATGATCAGCGCGATGCCGCGATAGATGATCATCGTCGACAAGGTGACGATCATCGGCGCGAGTTCCTTGAAGCGGGTCAGGATGACGCCGTTGAGCAATCCGCATCCGGTCCCGACCGCCAGGCACAGACACATCGCCGCCGGCATGGGAAGCCCCGCCTTGTTCGATACGCCCATGAGAACGGCCGATAGGGCGACGGTGGAGCCGACGGAAATGTCGATCTCGCCCATGATGATGACGAACGCCATCGGCAGGGCGATGAAAGCCTTGTCGAGAAACGTCATCGTCGCGTCGATCAGCTTCATCGCCGAATCGCCGGGCTTGTCGAAGTTGAAATAGTAGGACGAAAGCTGCGAGTTGGCTACCTGGACGAGAATGAACAACACGAGCAGCATCCATTCCCATTGCAGGAAAAATGCCTTCCAGGAGAATGGCTTGTCCGCGGAGATGGTCCTGGCTTCGGGCATCAGATTGGTCTCCGGATAAGATTGCTTCTGTCGACGTTGCGCTTGACAAGCGTGTTGACGATGATGGCGAAGAGGATAATCGCGCCCTGGATGGCGTTTTGCCAGAACACGGACATATTGATCATCGGCAGCGCGTTATTGAGCGTTCCGAGAAGAAGGGTGCCGAGGAGCACCCCGCCCACCTTCCCGGAGCCGCCGTTGATGTTGACCCCGCCGAGCACGCAGGCGGCGATGACGTTCATCTCGTAGCCACTCGCGGTATCGCCCTGCGCCGAAGCGAATTTCGCCACCCACAGGACGCCGCAGAATCCGGAGATCGCGCCCATGACGACATACACCAGCCAGGTGATCCATCTGGTTCGAATGCCGCTGATGGCCGCCGATTCGGGGCTGGATCCGACGGCGTATATGCGCCGCCCGGTGCGGGTATGGTTGGTGAAATAATAGAACGCAACGTAAAACGCGAGGGCGATGAATATGTAATGGCGAATGCCGAACCATCTCCCGGTCGCCATGTCCTTGAAGGCGTCGGACATCTGGTAGGCGCTGACCCATCGCCGGCCACTCACCAGATAGGTGAGCGCCCTGAAAACGTACATCATGCCGAGGGAGGCTATGATCGGGAGCACTCCGAAGACCGACACGGTAACGCCTACGAAGGCGCCGCAAACGACGCCGATGGCCGTCCCCAAAAGAACGGCGATCCAAGGGGACAACGTCGGGTGTTCCGCGATCGTGAGGGCGGCGAGCATGCCGGACAGGGCGAGCGTCGCCCCGATGGAAAGGTCGATGCCCCTGGCTATGATGACCAGCATCATGCCGAGCGCGAGAATCCCGAGGATCGAGGCGTTGGCGAGAAGATCGTCGATATTCTCGAAAGTGAAGAAATTGGAATTCTTCCACTGGGTAAACAGCATGACCAGGATGATGAAGACGAAAAGCCCGACCTCCCGAAACTTCCCGATCCGGGCGAACAGGGTCTCGCCCGAGTCCCGGGTTTTGGCATAGCCCTCGCTTGCGCTCATAGGCGTCCCAATCTTCTTTCTACCCCGATGCCGTCTCGGCGACCATCTTTCCTATCGCCAGACACGCGGTCAAACCCGGTGATTCCAGCCCGGCGAGATTGATGAACCCCGGCCGTCCCCTCTCCCGCTCCTCGCGGATGTGAAAATCCCGCTCGGGCTCGCCCGGGCCGTACAACTTCGGCCTGATGCCCGACATGTCCGGCTCGATGTCCCCCGGTTCGAGAAACGGCAGATACCGCTTCGCGCTCCGGAAAAAATCGTCCTTGCGGCGCGCGTCCACCGCGTAATCGTATTCGTCCGCTTCGGGAACGTATTCCGCGTCCGGTCCCAGCTTCACCCCGCCGGCGACGTCGACTATGGTGTGCACGCCAAGGCCGACAAGTTTTTCCTCCGGGACTGGATAGACCAGGCTCGTTATCCGCTTTCCCGCCTTGCCCCGAACCGAGTAATAACTGCCCTTGCAGGGATGAAGCGTCAAACCCATCTCCGCAGGATCCAGCCCGGCCATGCGCATGACCTTCTGCGCGTTCAACCCGGCGGCGTTGGCCACCCAGGCTGTTTCCACCGCTTGCAACCCATCGGCGTCGCGAAAATCGACTCTCCATCCGCCGTCGATCATCTCCAGGCCCAGCGCCTCGGCGCCCGGAAGGACAACCGCCCCTTGTTCCTCGGCGACGACGCGAAGCGCGTCCATCAAGCGATGCGCATTGACGACGCCGGTTTCCGGAGACCACAGCGCGACTTGCGCCCGCAGATCCGGACAGCGTTTCGAAAGTCCGTCTTTGCCAAGTAAGTCCAGCCCCTCGACGCCGTTTGCCCGACCGGTGGTTTGAATCCGTTCAAGGGCGGCGATCTCTGCCTCGTCCTGGGCGACAATTATCTTTCCGGTCTTGCGCGCCGGCACTCCCCTCGTCCCCGCGAACGCGTACAACTCCCGCCTGCCTTCGACGCATAATTTCGCCTTGAGCGAGCCGGGCGGATAATACATGCCGCCGTGTATCACCTCGCTGTTGCGGCTCGACGTTTCACGGCCGAAAGCGGAATGCCTTTCAAGCAGCAATACGCGCGAACCCTTCCCGGCCGAACGCATGGCGATCGCCAAACCCACCGCCCCGCCCCCGACGATGGTCAAGTCCATGTCCATGCGGCGGGTTCAGCCGATCCGGCGGTTCGCCATCGCCGCCTCGAGAATCGACTCCTGCGACGCGTTTCCGCGGTCGAACTCGGCGGTGATGCGCCCGCCCTTCATGACGATGACCCGGTCGCACATGCCCAGCACCTCGGGCATCTCCGATGATATGAGAATGATTCCGTAGCCGTTTTTCGCGAGGTCGTCGATAATCCCGTACATGGCCGACTTGGCGCCGATGTCGACGCCCTTGGTCGGCTCGTCGAGAATCAGGATTTTCGCGTTGGCGTTGAGCAGCTTCGCCACCACCACCTTTTGCTGGTTGCCGCCCGAAAGCGAACTGACCGGGTCGTGCACCGAGAGGGCCTTCACGGTCAGGCGCTCGGAAAGCGAATGCGACCGGCGCATCTCCTCCTTTTCGCGGATCCATCCGCGCGAGAAATTGCTGCTCAGCGACGGCAGGCTGATATTGCGGCCGATGGACCAGGAGAGGACCAATCCCTGTTTTTGGCGGTCCTCGGGCAGATAGGCGACGCCCGCGCGCATGGACTCGCCGGGGCTGCGCATGGCCACTTCGCGCTCCTCGACGAAGATGCGGCCCCGGTCGTAGGGCATGATGCCGAAAATGGATTGGAAAAGCTCGCTTCTCCCCGCGCCGACCAGGCCGGTGAAGCCGAGCACTTCGCCCGCGTGCAGGGTAAAATCGATGTCGGCGAAATACCCGGCCTTGCCCAGGTTTTCCACCCGGAAAATCTCCTTGCCGATCTCGTGCTTTTTCTCCGGGAAAAGCTGGGTGATCTCGCGCCCGACCATGGCGATGATCATGTCCTTGGGTTCGATATCCTTCACGTTCCAGGAGCCGATGTACTGCGAATCGCGGAAAACGGTGACCCTGGAGGCGACGCGATACATGTCCTCGAAGCGGTGGGAGATGAAAATGATGGAGACGCCCTCGTCGCGAAGCTGCTCGGTCACCCGGTAAAGATCCTCGCTTTCGCGCTTGGTGAGGGCGGCTGTGGGTTCGTCCATGATGATGATGCGCGCGTTTTGCGAAAACGCCTTCGCGATCTCGACGATCTGCTGCTGCGCCACGGAAAGGCTGCTCATCAGCGCCTTGGGGGAAAAAGTCGCGTCAAGCCGCCTCAGAAGCCCTTCCGCCTCCTCGTGCATCCCGCTCCATTGGAGGCGGCCGAAGGCGCCGACCTTTTCGTGTCCCATGAAAATGTTTTCCGTGACGCTGAGATCGGGATAGCAGGTGACATGCTGGTAGATGGCGGCGATGCCGGCCGCCTGGGCGTCGTTCGGAGACGCGAAATCGACCTTTTTCCCGTCCAGGAACATCTCGCCGGAATTGGGCTGGAGCACGCCGGTGATGATTTTGATAAAGGTGGACTTTCCCGCGCCGTTCTCTCCCATCAGCGCGTGAACCTCGCCGCGCTGGAGATGGAACTGCACGTTGTCGAGCGCCTTGACGCCGGGAAAGGTTTTGGTGATGTTCCTCAGTTCAAGAATATAATCGGACAAGCGATCTCCAATCCGCTATATGCGTTCGTGTCAAGGAGTGGACTTTTGGAGAAAATCAAACAAACCGCCGTTTGATTCTCTCCAAAGTTTCCCGGGGTTCCATTTTTCGTCGGGAATTATTGCAACGTCAGCGGTATCGCCCGACCTGACGAAAAATCAACCCATTGGCCCGTAAGCAGTAACATCTTTGGAGGAAGTCGGGCGGCGGTTGGCCCGATTTCCTCCAAAAGTCGACAAGGAGATTGGCGCATTCCTGGATGGACCGTCCTCCTTTCATATCACGCCGCGAGAAAAACGCAAGCGTTTTCAGCGGGGATGCGGAGAACATGACGCGGAGGGAACGGAACCGGCCAACAAAAAACGGGGTGCGCTTTTCGGCCGGTTCCGTTGTTCTGAACTGAAGTTTTGCAAAGTGGCGATTAAACCACCAATCGCCACTTTGCAAAAATCTAAAACGCCTGTGCCGCAAGGATCGTGATTTTTACAAATTGGGCATTCGGCGGTTTGAATGCCCAAGTTGCAAAAGTTCAGTTCAGAATACCCACCCGACCCGCAGGCCGCCGGTCACGCCGGTGCGGCGGCCGATGTGGCCCTGCGCGCCCAGGTCGGCGGTGAAGCGGCCGCGGCGCACGGTCAGGCCGATTTCGCCGACGCCGGAACCGCCCTTGAGGCTGGGAACGCCGTAATTGTACCCGTACGCCCCCGCCCGCGCCCTGCCGTCGAACTCGTACTCGAAGGCCGCTCCCGCATAGGGGGAGACGCTGTCGTTCAGCGCGTAGGCGAGACGCGCGCCCGCCCGCAGGCGGCGCGAATCGTCCGGCTCGAAGCGGACCGGATCGCCCGCCGCGACGACGGATCCGCCGTTCTGCCGCGACCACAGGTATTCGCCCGACAGGTCGAGGACGGCCCGGTCGTTCAACCGCCATTGGTAGCCCGCGCCCGCGTGCGCCCCGAAGTAGGCGGAGGAGACGTCGTAACGGGCACGGTTGCCGAACATGTCGGTCAAATCGCTGGCGAACCTGTTTTTCATGACTCCGGCGCGGGCGGACGCCTCGGCGTGGAAACCGTTTTGCCAGTCATGCCGCGCCAGCAGGCCGCCGCCGAAATAGCGGCTGTCGCCGTCGCCCCGAACCGCGCCCGAGGCGAAGGCGTTATGGGTGTCGTAATCGGCGTAGCCGGCATCGAAAAAGATTCCCAGCAGGAGCGAGCGGCCCGGACCGCCGTTCCGCCAGGCGAGGCCGGCCAGCAGGGAGGCGCCGCCGATGTCGACGCGCGAGCCGGTCTGGTGGCGGAAGCGCCCGCCAGCCAGTCCGGCGAAAAAGGACGGGCCGGACCATCCCGCGCCGACGTGGCCGGATGCGGCGGCTTCGGCGGCGGCGACGCCGTTCCGGACCACATGATCCTGCCCCTGGCGAACAAAGGCCAGCGACGCGGCGCGGCCTTCGGAAAGGGATTTGGCTTCGGGATTCGCCCGGACGCCGACGACTTCGGCGGTCAATGCGACGGCGTCCTGACTCAACTGGAAGTCATAAAGCAGGGACACGCCTTTCCGGCCCCGGATCGAATCGTTGCCGTTGATTGCGACGCCGTATCTGGTTGCGTATTCCATCAGGGTGACCTTGTCCCCGGCCGACAGGGCCGCGCCGCCGGCCATGATGTTCACGCCGGTGATGAAGGAATCGTCGCCATAGGTGGAGGAGGTCGAGTCCTGGGCGCTGCCGTTGAAATAGGCGTCTCCGGTAACGTCAAGCAGGACGCCGCCGTCGTGCATGGAGGCGGGCAGGACGAAGTCGTAATACTGGAAGTTTCGCACGCTGACCACGCTGGAACCTGTATAATCCCACACCTTCAGGGTGTTGCCGGTGAAGGAATTGGTGTCGGGTTCGGGCGTGTCGATCTCGCCGACAAAGCCGCCATATAGGGACGATGCGGTCAAATCGGGGCTTCCCGAAAGGGTGACGGCGTTGCCAATTGCGGTTCCGGTTTCTCCATAACCGTCAACCAAACTGTAGCCGCCGTAAATGTTTCCGAATACCGTGCCGCCGCCGATGACAATGCGGTTGTTCAGGGCGTCGCCCGACGTACCATCGCTGTCGACATACCCGCCGTAGACGTTGTAGTCGATTGTTCCCCCGCTCACGGTCACGGCATTGCCCGTCGCCGCGGCGCTGCCGGAAGAGCTCCGGGCATACCCGCCGTAGACCCTGTAGTCGATTGTTCCCCCGCTCACGGTCACGGTATTGCCCGTCGCCGCAGCGTTGCCGGAACCGCTCCAGGCATACCCGCCGTAGACCCTGTAGCCGATTGTTCCCCCGCTCACGGTCACGGCATTACGTTCGACCATGGCGGCGGTGGCATCGGTGTGGTAGTCCTGTCCGCCGTAAACATCCCCCCCCACGTCGCCGTTCACGGTCACGGTGTTGCCGGAAGTAAGGTCCGGGAACAGGGAGTTGGCGATCCCGGTCGGAGTGGGCCGCAGGACCCAGGTAGTGCCCGGATTGCCCGGGCCATTCCATACAATGTCCTGCGAAAAAGCCGGAAGCGGCAGGAGGAAAACGCCTAGCGCCAGCCAGGGCAGGCAAATAGAACGCAGACTATCGGAAAGGCCGCGACAAGGAAAGTACCCCCCCCCCCCCAGATATGCAATTTTTGTGCCACTTTTATGCATCCGTCCCGCATTTCCGCCTCCCCGTCAAATTGCAAAAAAACAACGCTCAAAGTGGCCTTTTGGAGGAAATCGGGCCAACCACCGCCCGATTTCCAAAAGTCCACTTCAAAAGTCACTCAGTCTATTCCCTCGTAAGCGCGAAGCGCCTTGATTAGATCGACATAGCGCCCATACTTCGCCTGATAGGCTTCGTGGGAGGACTTGTCCGGTTCGACGGTCCGAAGCGGCGGGTTGAAGGCGTCGATCGCGGAACGGAAATCGGGAAACGCCCCGGTGCCGACCGCCGCCGCCATCGCCGATCCAACGCAGCCCGTTTCCTCGATCTCGGGAATTTCAACCGGAAGGCCGGAGACGTCGGCGAGCATCCGCATCCAGACATCGGACTTCGTCGGCCCGCCGGTGACGCGGAGCGCCTCGGTGCGCGGGAAGTATTTCAGCATCGGGACCAAGTGCATATTATGGCAGAAAATGACCCCTTCATAGATCGCCTGGGCGATATGGCGGGGTTCATGCAGCGCTTGGAGGCCGTACAGCCCGCTCTTCATGCCGAGTCCGGCGTTGGAGCCGTAAAGGAAGGGCAGGAACTGGATATCGGTGGAGGCTTTCGGGACGGAGGCGACTTCGCGTTCGAGTCCGGCAAGATCGAATTTGCCGCCCTCGGACAGATACGGCGCGAACCAGTCGAGATTGCCGGCGGAAGTGGGGCTTCCTTCGTGCGTCTGGTAATATCCCTTTTCCGCGTGGACGCCATAGGTCCTCGGGAACTCGTCGCCCCGGCCAAGTTCCCTGGTGATTCCGGTGATGATGGACCAGGTTCCCATGACCGCGTTGAGGCGGCTATCGTCCACTATGCCGGCGCAAAGCGCCGTCGACATGACGTCGAACAAGCCGCCCGCCACCGGAACGCCCTCGGGAAGGCCGGTAGCCCGGGCGGTCGCGGCATCAATGCCGCCGGTGATTTCGGCGGCGCCAACGGTCGGAGGCAGCCAGCCGATGGCTTCGGAAATGCCGAGGAGGTCGGCGAGGCGCTGGTCGTAACGGGCTTCCTTCATGTTGTAAAGGTCGGATTCGGAGATGTTGGTGATTTCGCAGCCGAGGCGGCCGGTCATGCGGAAGCGCAGGTAGTCGTGCGACATCATGAAATAACGAATCCGCTTGTAGACGTCGGGCTCGTTTTCCTTGATCCAGCGGAGAATGGACACGGGATGCCCGGTCCATATGGTATGCAGCGACGTCTTGTACACTTCGCGATGGACGCCGTCCCGCTCCCACGCCCGGACCACATCCAGGGAACGCTGGTCGGAGGAGAGAACGCCGGGATAGGCCGGTTTCATGTCGGCGCCGATGGCGTACAATCCCTTGCCCTGGGCGGAAATCGCCAACCCCTTGATTTCAGAGGGTGGAATTTTTGCCCTGGAAAGGGCATCCTTCACCACTTGGCAGGCGTCGACATAGAGCTGATCCATGTCGCGCTCCGCCCATCCCGGATTGCGGCTGACCACGTAAACGTTGTGCCTGGCTATGGCGCGCTCAACGCCTTTTTCGTCATAAACGCCGGCCTTGATGAAAGTTCCGCCGCTGTCCACCCCTATCCAGAATGCCATGTGCCGGTCTCCTCTCCCTTGTCAATTTTCGGATTGCCCGTCCTTCGAGCCTTCCTCCGGTTCATCGGTCCGTCCGCTTTCCGCGCTTCCGGACAGTTCCCCGTTCTCGTTCTTTCCCGCGATCGAAACGTACTGCAGGCGCAGATCGCGAAGGATGTTTTGGAGATATTCCGTTTCCCCGGGCGTGAGGTTGCCCTTGGTCTTTTCCTGAAGAATGGCGAGAATATCGATGGAATACTTGGCGTTTGGAAGGTCGACGCCCATATCCTTGGTCATGGGATTGGTCATTTGTCCGAGATGCACCAGGGTTTGGACGGCCATCCCTCCCAATAATTGGAGAAAGCTCGCCTCGACCGGCTTTCTGTTTTCCGTCATCGCGCTGCTCCTTGGATATCGTTTTGCGGCGATTGCGACTCACAGCGGACTTTTGGAGAGAATCAAACAAACCGCCGTTTGATTCTCTCCAAAGTTTCTTGGGTTTACATTTTGCGTCAGGAATTATTGCAAGGTCGGCGGTATCACCCGACCTGACGAAAAATCACCCATTGGTCCATAAGCAGTAACATCTTTGGAGGAAATCGGGCGGCGGTTGGCCCGATTTTCTTCAAAAGTCCACTTACAACCATATCCGTAATAATAGATTTCCGCCGGTTGTCAAGATAAGGATGACCCGCCGCCGCAAAGTTCGGGCATTTGGGCATGAGCCGGCGGCTCGGCTCCACGAGGCGGCCGGCCGAACCGATTCTCCGGCCATGGCGGGATTATTTGAAAGAAACGGGTGGTCGGGGGGAAATATACCGGATATGGCGCGCGTTGCCCGGCGGGGATTGGTTCTTTACAAAAAAGGCTGCGCAAACGCGCCGGGGTGCGGCGATCTTGGCAATGGGTTCGCCCGTTTCGCCTCAAGAACCGGCAGGATTCCGTCGATATGCGGGATGCGCCACCAGGTTTTGATCGGAGGCAGGGGGTTTTGGGCATTCCGCCACAGGAGAACGGCGGAGCGGGCGAAACGGTTCACCCGCGACGGAAACGCAGATGTTCGAGGTGCTCCTGGACATTGGACGGAGCGGATCTCGCCACTTGGCTTCCGACATAGAGGAGAACCGATAATCCCCAAACCTGCTCGGGAGCGGTGAATACGCCGGTTCTGACGTCGTTTTCCCCGTCGAGACGATTCATGACCCGCTCGATGGCCTCGGAGATGGTGCCAGACTCGCACTTCTCGGAGCCCGATTTATTGACATATTTTGAAGGCGGCATGGAAATGCGCCGGGCAAGTATGACGGCGAAGTCTCCCTCGTCCGCGGCGAGCCCGGAGGAAGGGAAATCGCCGAAGCCCTCGAAGGATATCTGGTCCCCGGGAATGGCTATTTGCGGCTTTTCGGCCATGACTTCGCCGGTCCGGACGATAATGCCGTTTTCGTCGGCAAGTCTCGCCGTCAGGCACACATAGGGAAGTCGGGTGGAACCGAACGTGTAGAGAAGGTTTTTGCGGATCCTGATAAATTGGGTATCTGTTTGGGCCAGCCTGAAGGCTTCTTCCATATCCATCCGATGAACTCCCGATTTTCCATTTGACGGTCGAGCCAGATGGTTCGTATAATCAATATTGCGTGTGAAATTGCAAGGGTAATAACTTGACGCGGCGAAAAACGCGCGGGAGCGCGTTTGAGCGGTTTATGTGGCGATGAAAGCACAAGGATGAAAATGGCAGGGGATTTATTTTTGAAAGGATCGTCCATGCGTATGCTGTTTTTGGCCGCTTTGGCGGCGACGACCATGCTTTTTATGGCGGGGTGTGATAACGCCTATCAATCGTCCGCCCCGAGGGAGGTTGGCCCGGCGGTCACGGCCAAACCCGCTCCGTCGACGCAGGGGGCGCCTGAAGAGTACTCCGCGATGGCCGCCCCGGCGCGCACCCAGCCGCAGAACGCCGCGGCTCCCGCGCCGCAACCGAACTCCGGCGGCCGCATCAGCACCACGCAGCAGCTTCCGGCGGGATACGAGTATGTCAACGAAAAGGAATTGACGCGATTTGTCGCGCCCCGACAGTAGAAGGGCGAGACGATCCCGTACGAAGCCGATTAGTGCCGCAGCGAAATCAAGGCATGGGTAAATGCTTTGACTCTGGTGTTATTCCGACGGGATCGCTGATCCCGTCGTTGTTTGTTTCCGTAATGGATTGCCGGCGAGGACAACCCGATGCCCAAATGCGATTCCTGCGGGATATTCTATGACGATCCCAACGAGCTTGCGTTGATCCGCAACAAGGACAATCGTTGGATATCGCTCTGCCGTTCATGTACGGGGCAAGGCGTGAACGTCAATCTGGTGGCATCCTCGAAGATCGCCGTTGACGATTCCGTCATGGCGCTGGCCGACAAACCGGGGGTGGAGATACCCGCCTCCGCCGGCGATCCGCTCAAGAATGCCATGGGACTGCTCGAATCGTTGCGCAACCTGCGGCAAACGGCCGAAAAGGTCGGTCGCCTGCGCGCCCACGAACGGCGAAAGATCGAATTGACCGTCAGCTTCAGCCTGGTCCGCGACGACATCGTGCACGAAGGCGTTGTCCGCGACCTTTCACAGAATGGGCTCAAGATCATCACCCAGCGCCACCTGGACCGGGGTCAAATCGTCCAATTCGACTGGAAGCCTCCCATCCCCCCCGCCCTGGCGAGAATTTTGCAGGGTACGGCCGAAGTCAGGCGGGTGATGAAAAACGATGACGGCGAGTACGAAGTCGGACTCCGCTTCGTGAACCGGAACGCGGGCAAGGGTGCGAACCGCAGGCGTTTTCGCCGCTACCGGTGCGAAATGCGCGCCTACTACCAGCGCACGGGTAGCGAGATGATGGCGCAGGCCAGGGTGAAGGACATCAGCCAGGGCGGCTGCCAGATAATGCTCCGGGAATCCTTGGACGCCGGGGAACGTTTCACGGTGCGGCTTATGGGGGGCGGCGGGGTGCGCGGCGACCTGGCGGGAACGGTCCAGGTGTGCAGGGTGATTCCCCGCGAAGTGGAATACGAAATAGGCTGCGCCTTCATCCAAATGCGCATGGGAAAAATTGGGTGAAGCGCCGGCCAAGGCCACGGATGCGGCGACAACGCTCGCCATGGACGGATCGCGGGCCGTCTGACCGTTTTGACCAACGCAGGATACGCACTTTTGGAAAACGCTTTCGAACCCGCCGACGCCGAAACCGCATTCCCGGCCGCGGAAAACCAGCAGTATCCGGGAATTCAGGGATTGCCGTACAATCTGGACGCGGAACAGGCGTTGCTCGGCGGCCTGATTCTCGACCCGGAGCAGTTCGACTTCGTAGAGGGAGCCATCGGCGGAGAGGATTTCTTTTCCCCCGCGCACGGCGTGGTGTTCGACGCCATGCTGGCCTTGCGCAAGCGCCAGCAGCCGATCGACCCGGTGCTGCTGCGCAACGAACTGAAATCCTCCGGCCATCTCGAAGAGATCGGCGGCGTCGCCGGTCTCGCGGCGCTCACCGACGCCGCCACGAGCGGCGCCTACGCCGAACACTACGCCGGCATAGTCAAGGAGTTGTCCTCGCTCCGGCGGCTGATCCGCGTCTGCACCGACGCGGTGCGCGCCGCCTCGCAGCCCGGAGCGTCGGCGGTCGACATCCTCGGCGAGGCGGAAGGCAACATCCAGGCCGTCACTACCCGCAACTTCCACGGCAAGATCCTGCCGCTGGACGAAATCCTAAAAAAAACCTGGGACAACATGGACAAGTACCTCGCCGGCGGCGAGGTGCTGAGCGGCGTTCCCACCGGCTACGCCCATCTCGACGAACTGCTCACCGGCCTGCACGAGGACGAGTTGATCATCATCGCCGGCCGTCCCGCCATGGGCAAAAGCACTTTCGCCCTCAACGTGCTGCGGAACGTCGCCGCCAGGCACGCGCGTTCGTGCGCGCTTTTCACCCTGGAAATGAGCGCGGAAAACATCGTCCGCAACCTTCTCGCCGCCCAGGCCCGGGTGGACGGCCAGCGCCTGCGCAATCTCCGCCTCTCACGCGAGGAGATGGAGAAGCTGGGCGCCGCTTCGGGCGAATTGAACGACGCTCCGATCTGGATCGACGAGACCCCGGCCATCTCGCTGGCGGAACTGCGCGGCAAGGCGCGCCACCTCAAGGTGCGCCACAACATCGAACTCATAGTCGTCGACTACCTCCAGCTCATGACCGCCTCCAACCTGGCGCGCGGGCGAAGCCGCGAACAGGAGGTGTCGGAAATCTCCCGGGGCCTGAAGGCGCTCGCCAAGGAACTGCACCTCCCGGTTATCGCGCTGTCGCAATTGTCGCGAAAACCCGAAGGCCGCCAGGAAAACCGCCCCATCCTTTCCGACCTGCGCGAGTCGGGCGCGATCGAACAGGACGCCGACGTGGTTCTCATGCTTCACCGGCCCGACTACTACAACAAGGACGACCACCACGGCGAAGCGGAAGTCATCATCGCCAAACAGCGCAACGGCCCCACCGGAACGGTGAACCTCGCCTTCGTCAACCAGTATCTCAGGTTCGAAAACCTCGCGGTGAACGCCTCCTTCGACCCTTCCGGAGACGACCCATAATGACCAGATCCTGCATCGCCCTTCTTTCCGGCGGATTGGATTCGCTTCTCGCCATGCGGCTCATGGCGCTCCAGGGCATCCGCGTCGTCGCCCTGCACGCGGAAAACTGCTTTCACGGAACGGAGCGGCCGGAAAGCGCGCGCGAACGGATCGGCAACGCGGCGATAAAGCTGGGCGCGGCCGAGACGGCGTTTCCGGATTTGACCGGGGAAACCATCGCGATCGTCAAGAAGCCCAAATACGGCTACGGAAGAAACCTCAATCCCTGCATCGATTGCCGACTGCTCACCATCCGGGCCGGCTTCGATCTGATGACCGAAAAGGGCGCGGATTTCCTGGTCTCCGGCGAGGTCGTGGGCCAGCGCCCGATGAGCCAACGGCGCGACGCCGTCCGCCTCGTCGACCGGCTGGCGGCGGAGTGGGGGTTCGCCGGCCTCCACCTGCGCCCGCTTTCCGCGCGGCTGCTGGACATGACCATCCCCGAAACGAAAAACTGGATCGACCGGAAACTCCTTTTCGGCATCTCCGGCCGCGGACGCCGGATCCAAATGGAGCTTGCCGAACGGGTGGGCCTGGGCGTCTACCCCACGCCCGCAGGCGGCTGCCTGCTCACGGACGCGTGTTTCTCCGGCAGGCTCGCCGACCTGATGCGGTTTACCCCGGATTGGGGCGCCGAGGAGGTTGAACTGCTCAAGGTCGGCCGCCACTACCTTCCCGGGCCGGCGACGCGGATCGTCGCCAGCCGCAGCGAGGACGAAAACCGCCGCCTTGGTGAACTCGCCCGCCCGGAGGATTTCCTGTACATCAACGCCGAGAAAAACGGCGCGGTCGTTCTGCTTCGCGGTGCGAAAACGGACCGGTTCGAAGCGCTGTCGGCCGGCCTGGCCGTGTTTTTTTCCAAGATGCGCGAGCGGGGCCGGGCTTGCGTCCGGCGCTGGCGGGAAGGGCGCGAAGACGAGGCGCCGGAGAGGGAATTCGCGGTCGTCGATCCGGAGACGCTGCGGGAATTGGAAAAGCGGGTTCGTAGTTCGTGGAACGCGGGGATTTCTTCAATCGGCGGCGATCCGGTTGCCCCGCCTCGTGAACGGTCATGATTTTCAAACGCGCCGCCGGCGCATCATGACGAGGGTTCGACTTCTTTAACAGGAGGAAACATATGCTGAAAACCACCATCATCCATCCCGAACTGATCCAGGCGCTGGCGGAAGCGGGCCACGGCGCGCGGATTCTTCTCGCCGATTCCAACTACCCCGTAACCGTCAAGGCGAACCCGGAGGCGCGCGTCGTGTTCCTGAATTTCGTTTCCGGCATGATCGGCGGCGTGGACATCATCAAGGCGCTCGTTGAAACGATCCCCGTGGAATCCGCCTTTTACATGACTCCTCCCGACGGCAAGATGCCGGAGATCGTCCAGGAATACCGCAAACTGATCGACGCTTCCGCTGTTTTCGAGCCGAAGGGCAGGTTCGAATTCTACGAAGAGGCGCTAAGTCCCGACACCAGCCTGGTGATCGCGTCCGGAGAACAGCGTACCTACGCGAATCTGCTTCTCACCGTCGGCGTCGTACAACCCAGGGCCTGACCCCGTGCGTGAGGATGCGTTCCGTCCGGAGGAAGCCGCCTTCATGGACAGGGCGGTGGAATTGGCGAAAAACGGCGAAGGACGGGTCGCTCCCAATCCGCCGGTGGGATGCGTCCTCGTCCGGGACGGCGCCGTCGTCGGCGAAGGTTGGCACGACCGGTGCGGCGATCTGCACGCCGAGGCGATGGCCATTCGAGCCGCCGGCGGCAAGGCGCAGGGCGCGACCGTTTATGTCACGCTCAGTCCCTGCACGGCCTGGGGTCGTCAGCCGCCGTGCGTCGAAGCGCTTGCGGACGCCGGGGTGGCGGAAGTGGTCGCAGCCGTCCGGGATCCCAATCCCCGGAACGCCGGCGGCATCGAACGCCTCCGCGAACTGTCGGTGCCGACCCGCGTCGGATTGCGCGCCGAGGAGGCGGAATACGTCGCCCGGGGGTTTTTCAAGCGGGCGCGAAGCGGAACCGCGTACGTGACCCTGAAATACGCCATGACGCTGGACGGCAAAATCGCGACCCCCTCCGGTGACAGCCGGTGGGTATCGGGCGGGGAAAGCCGGGAACTGGTACATGACCTTCGCTCCCGCTCCGATGCGATACTTATCGGCGTTGGCGCCGCCCTCGCCGATGACCCGCTGCTCACCGTCCGGGGCGAAGCATTAGCCCGTCGGGGGGGGCCGGAACGTCATCCCCAGCCGAAACGGGTAGTGTTGGACAGCGACGCCAGAACGCCGCCGACCGCGAAAATGCTCGTCTCGCCGGGAGGTCGGGTCATTATCGTCACTTGCGTTCCGACCGAACACCCGCGTGCCCGCGCCCTCGCCGATGCGGGCGCGGATATTCTCCCTACGCCGCGTGATGGAATGGGGAAGGTCTTCCTGCCCGATGCGTTGCGGGCGCTATCACGGATGGGCGTGAACTCGGTTCTTTGCGAAGGCGGAAGCGGCGTTGCGGCCGCCCTGCTGCGCGAACGCATGGTGGACGAGGTTCTCGCCTTCATAGCCCCCAAGCTTCTGGGAAGCGGGTTGTCGCCGGTGGGGGATGCCGGTTTAACGCGCATGAACCAGGCGCTGCCTGTCGCGGTGCGCGAATGCGTCCCTGTCGGAAGCGACATATTGATAAGAGGCGTCTTGGCCTTCGAAACGGAAGGAACGTCCGCCAAGGGTTAAAATCGGCGCGCCGCGGAATACTTCTTGTAAGCAAAGCCGATTTGGATTATAATGTTGTCATCCTAGTCGGACCGCCTGTCGGTTCGGCGCGGTTTTTTATTGATTTAATTGATTGATTAAACCATCGGAGGCCCGGATACACATGAGCGTCGATACCGCCAAGTCTAAAACCGCCGAAATCCTTTTGGCCGAACCTGCCGACCTCGAGGCTCTGTTTTATCTTGCCAGCCTGGCCAGCGGAGACGAGGACTGGCCAAGGTGCGCCGAACAGACGGCGGAATCGCTCGACGGCCTGAGCGACGCGGACGCGAGAAGAGCGGCGGCGTGGTACGCCATCGGCCCCCTTTCCAAGGCGGTCGCCTACGCGGAAAAGGCCGCCGACCATCCTCTCGGTGCCATAATCCTCGGCATCAACCACGAGAACAATGGACGCCACGAGGAGGCGTACAAGTTCTTCCAGCGCGCCGCGCGGGGCGCCCCGACGGTCGCCCCCTTCGCGCTCAAGCCCATCGACTCGCTGCGCCGGCGGGGCAAGCTTGACGAGGCGATGGAGATGGCGGAGCGCCAGCGCAGACAATTTTCCGATAAACCGGAACTCGACTTCTTTCTCGGGCGCGTCTACGAGGACAGCGGCCGTTACCAGGATGCTCTCGACAGCTACCGTCGCTCCATTGACATCGCCCCGACCTACGCCGAATGCCTTTTCCGCGCCGCCTATCTCGCCGACCTTCGCGGACTGGACAGTCTGGCCAAGGAATTCTACAGCCGGATCGGCCCCGAGAGCAACCGCGTCTACGTCCACGCCTGCCTCAATCTCGCTCTTATCCACGAGGACGAGGAGGACTACGACCAGGCGGTTGTCTGTTGCCGCCGCGCGCTGAAAATCGCTCCCGCCAATCGCCGCGCCAAGTTGTTCCTCGCCAACGCGGAAGCCGCGGCCAACATGTATTATTCCCCGGAGGAAACGAAGCAGTCGGAACGGCTGGAGGCGATTCTGCGCGTGCCGGTCTCGGATTTCGAGCTTTCGGTACGCAGCCGCAACTGTCTCTCGAGCATGAACATCCTTTGCCTCGGCGACCTCATCAAACGCACCGAAAGCGAAATGCTGGCTTACAAGAATTTTGGCGAAACCAGCCTGCGCGAAATCAAGGAAATGCTCGCCGCTAAGGGTCTTCGCCTCGGCATGATGCGCGAGGACGCAGCCACCCGCCAGGCCATGGAGCGCCAGCGCAGGAATGCCAGCAGCGAGATTCTCGGCAAATCCATCGACGAACTCGAACTCGGCGTTCGCGCCCGCAAGTGCATGGAAACGCTCGGCATCGCCACCATCGGCGAACTGGTCGACAAGTCCGAGAGCGAACTCGCCTCCGCCCGCAACTTCGGCCGCGTCTCGCTTACCGAGATCAAGAAAAAGCTCAATGAAATGGGCCTGTCCTTCAAGGACAGCCAGGAATGACCATGGGGGCGCGCATCAAGACCGGAAGGCGGCGCTCATGACCAAGCGCCGCCTTTTTGCGCTTTCCGATCCCCATCTCTCCTTTGCGTCGGACAAGCCGATGGATGTTTTCGGGCCGCATTGGCGCGACCACGCCAGCCGGATCGAAGGCAATTGGCGCGATTCCGTCGGTCCCGACGACGTGGTTCTGATCCCGGGCGACATATCCTGGGGCATTCGGCTCGACAAAGCCCTTCCCGACCTGGAATGGCTTGCCGCGCTTCCCGGCGAAAAGATCATGGTGCGCGGCAACCATGACTACTGGTGGCAATCCCTGGGCAAACTCAACCGGCTCGGCCTCAAGGGCATGCATTTCATCCAGAACAACCAGGTCATCGTCGGCGGGCTCGCGGTCGGGGGAAGCCGTTTGTGGGACTTTCCCGACATCGTCTGGCCGTTCGATTATCTTGAAACCGGCGGGGAAGCGGAAGAGAAGACGCCGAAAGACTTGGCACGCGCCAAGCGGGAGGGCGACCCGCTGAAGATCCGTGCGCGCGAAATGGACCGCTTGCGGCTAAGTCTTTCCGGTCTGCCGAAGGTCGCGGCGCTGAAGGTGGCCGTCACCCATTTCCCCCCGCTCGGCGAAGACGGCGCCCCGACTCCGATAACCGACGTCATTTCCCGCTTTGGCGTCGATATTTGCGTTTTCGGTCATATCCACGCGCCCTCGTCGCGACGGCGGCCGGGCGAGGATGTCGTCATCGGCGGCACGCGCTACGTTCTCGCCGCCAGTGACCATCTCGGGCATAAGCCGATCATGTTGGCGGAATTCGAATAACGCCCCCGGTCAACCCGGCTTCCGCCTTTCCGGATTTCTCCCATCCGCAACACTTATTCCCGCGAACGCGGGAATCCGGCAAAGGGGCGCGGCACGGAGGGATCGGAGACGGAGAACCAGTCGGGTTGCGACGATTGCCGACTTGACCAATGCCTCCAAATAGGTACAAAAGGGATATGGGCAACATGAAAACGGCTTTCATATCCGATGTCCACGCCAACCTCGCCGCGCTCGAAGCGGTGATGGCCGACATTGAGCGCCGCCAACCCGACGAAATCATCTGCCTCGGCGACACCGTCGGTTACGGCCCGCAGCCGGCCGAGTGCCTGGCGATCGTCCGCGACCGCTGCTCGGTCGTGCTCATGGGCAACCACGAACACGCCGTTCTTTACGGCGCGGAGCAGTTCACGCCTCTGGCGCAGACCGCGATCGACTGGACCGCGCGCATGTTGCGCCGGCGCGAAACGCTCGACTACATCAGCTCCCTCTCCTGCGAACACAACCGGGAAAATCTCCGCTTCGTCCACGGCAGCATTCGCAATCCGCTGCTCGATTACGTCCGCGAGGCGGACAGCCCGTGGGCGTTCCTCCATCTCATCCGCACGCTTCAGGAGGAATTCGTCGGCTTCAACATCTGTTTCGTCGGTCACAACCACCGCGCGTTCCTCGGCACCGAAGTCGGCTACATTTTCCCGCACGACGGCGGTCAAATTCGGAAAACCCGTTTTCATATCGGCCGGGAAAAAGCGTATGTCTCGGTCGGTTCGGTCGGACAGCCCCGCGACGGCGACTGGCGCCCATCGTGGCTGATGTTCGACGGCGAGGATGTCGAATACCACCGCGTCGAATACGACCGCGAGAAAACCATCGAACTCATACTCGGCGCCGGCTTGCCCGAATTCCTCGCCGAACGCCTCCGTTACGGCAACTGACGCGCAAAAGTCCACTTCCCTCCGGAAAAGAAAAACGCCTCCCCGCACACAGGGAGGCGCAACACGGAACACACCACTCGAGGAATAATCAATCAGTCGACTTCCAAAGGAAATCGGGCCAACCGCCGCCGAATTTCCTTTAAAGATTCAACTGCTTTCGTTTCAATGAATTGTTTTTATCTTGATACGATCATGTCGACTTTTAAAGGAAATCGGGCCAACCGCCGCCCGATTTCCTTTAAAGATTCAACCGCTTTCGTTTCAATGGGTTGTTTTTTCGTCAATTCGACCCAAACCCGCGACGTTGCAAAAAACGCTTCTGAAACGAACGCCCCAAGTTTCCATTTTACGTTGGAAATTATTGCAAGGTCGGCGCTATCGCAGGACTTGGCGAAAAATCAACCCATTGGCCCGTAAGCAGTAACATCTTTGGAGGAAATCGGGCGGCGGTTGGCCCGATTTCCCCCACAAGTCCACGATCACATTCCCTTCTTGAACGCTTCAAGGGAATCGCAGGTCGCCGCGAAAAAGGTCAATTTCTCGATGCGGTCGGATTCCTTGATTCCGGTGATTCTCTTTTCCAGGGAAACGGGAACCTTCCCGAAACGCGCGGTCAAAACGCTGACCAGCGAGTTCATTTTGCCTATAGCCTCGCCTCTGGCCTCGCCTATAGCCTCACCCTCCGCCTTACCCTCCGCCTTGCCCTTCATCCTGCCTCTGGCCTCGCCCTCCGCCCTGCCCTCAAGTTTCAATTCTTCCGCAAGCGTAAGCGCCATCTCTTCCGCCTCCTTTCCAGGGAAAATCCTGCTCAGCACGCGCCGAACCGTCGCCAGGCCG
>JAISXA010000178.1 GCA_031270685.1 Planctomycetota bacterium | reverse complement strand
CAATCAGACGGATTTTGTTTGGTTTTTTTGCAAGAGCTACAATCCACGGGTTTGGCCGTGGATTGTAGCTGGCTGTTGCGCCGGGTAGTCTTCATTATGCGTTTATGCCGAAGCCGTTACGCAATCACCCTCGGTAAGGGGTATGCCGAGGCGGTCAAAGCTCGCCTTGAGCCATCCGCGGATCTCGGCGTATTTGGGGTCGTCGAAACCGGGAAGAAGCATCGGGGCGCGCGGGTAACCGGCGTCGAATTTCCGCGCGTAGAGCGCCATATGCGAAGCGATGGTGCTGTCGCAGAAGTGCATCTTGCGGTTTATGTCGGCCATCTCCAGATACACCTCCTCCGCTCGCGGCCATTCCCCGGCGAAGGTGGCGCGGACCAGTTCCGTGACCATTTCCGGCGCCCAGTTGTTGGTCCCGGCGATCATCGCCTCGATGCCCATGAAATAGTAGGGCAACCACCCCGTGGAGGTGCCTCCGATGATCTGGAAGTTCTTCCTGTTCAACTTGGCGTCGTAGGCGACCTCCGACAGGAAACCGACCTGCATGGGACTGTCCTTCAGCCCGGCGAGGCCGATCGCCTGGAGACGCTTGACCATATTGAAGGAGATGGTGTAGCGCGAGGTGGCAGGATTGTTGTAGGCGAACACCGGGATATTCACCGCCCCGATGATCGCCTTGTAATAATTGAACACCGATTCGTCGGTGTGCTTGTAGTAGAACGGCGGCACCGCGCCCACCGCGTCGACGCCGACCTTTTCCGCCGCCACCGCGAGATCCACCGCCTGTTTGGCGTCTATGCATCCGACGTGCGGGATGAGGATCTTATCCTTGAAGCCGGCGGCCGCCTCTTTGGCGAGCGCGAAGATCGACACGCGTTCGTCGTGGCTCAGCAACGGACCCAAGCCGTATGATCCGGTGAGAAAAAGTCCGTCCGTGCCGTGCCCCAGCATCCAGGACATGTGCCAGCGGGTCTTTTCGAAGTCGACGCTTCCGTCCTGCCTGAAAATGGTGATATTCGGGACCAATGAACCCTTGAAAGCCATGTTTTTCTCCTAAGGACGTGTAAAAAAACAAAGTTTACGCCGGTGCGCATGATTTGCAGCTTGCGTAATGCTTTTTCTCGCGGAAGTGTAAACTTTATTTATTTCCGCACACTAACGGGTGAAAACCGTATTCGATTACGGCATGAAATTGACCGCGATGTCCCTTCGCCCTTCCTTGAGAATCTTGATCAGGTCGTCCGCCACGATTTCCGACACCTTGGCAGCGCTCTCTGCGGAGGTCGCCGCGAGGTGCGGGGTGATGGCGATGTCGTCCACTTCGCGCAGCGGCGACGAAGCGGGCAGCGGCTCCTCCGCGAACGCGTCCAGTGCGGCGCCGGCAAGGCGCTTTTCGCGGACCGCGGCGCATAGCGCCTCGTCGTTCACCAGGCCGCCGCGCGCCGAGTTGATCAAAAACGCGGACGGCTTCATCAAGCCGAGCGTCCGCGCGTTGACGATATGCCTGGTCTTCTCCGTGAGGGGCAGGGCGAGCACGAGGAAATCGGCCGCCGCGAAAACGCCGTCGGCGTCCGGAGCCAGCCGCACGCCGTTTTCCCTGGCCCAGGCCGCGTGGGGCAAGGGGTCGTAGGCGAGGACGTCCGGCTGGAATCCGCGCAAAAGCTCGACTATCCTTCGGCCTATGTTCCCCAAGCCCAGCAGCCCCACCGTCGATCCCGAAACCTCGTGACCGGGCGTCCGCTTCCATTCCCCCCTACGAAGCAGGCGGCTGTGCTTCTCGACGCCCCTTCCGGCGTTCAGCATCATGGCGACGGTCAGTTCCGCCACCGCGTTGCGGTTCGCCCCGGGGGCGTTGGCGACCAAAACGCCCTTGCTTGTCGCGTAGGGGATGTCGATCCCGTCCAAGCCGGTGCCGTGCATATGGACGACCTTGAGGATGTCGGCGGCGTCGAAAACCTCGGAGTCGACGCGATCATTGCCGACGATAAGCGCATCCACCCCTCCCACGCGCGCGGCGATCTTCGCGGGCGTCGGATCGCCGCCGGCGAAGCGCTCGAGAATGAACCCGTTTTCCTCCAGCCGCGTCCAGGCGGCCGGGTTCGTCCTGGCGAACGATTTCGAGGTGACGAGAATTTTCATGACCGTATCGACTCCAGCAGCCCGGAATCCTGAATGGTTTTTATCAATTGCGAATAGCGGCGGCGCAGTTCGCGATAGAACGACGCCTCGGCGCGAGCCGGCTCGTAGAGCGTTCCCGGCGCGGCGGCGCTCCGTTCGAAAGCGAAATCGGCGATCAGGCCGGCTCCGCGCAGCCCGGTGATCGCCGCGCCCGCCATCGACCCCTCGCAATGGCTGGGCATGAATACCGCCGCGTCGAACACGTCGGCGAGCAATTGCGGAACCAGCCTGGTCCTGGAAACGCCACCGGTCAAAATGACGGGCGGCGACGTCGCTTCCCCCCCGGCCGCCATCTCCAGTATCGTCGCGAGGTCGAAGGCGATCGCTTCGATCGCTGCCCGCGCGATATGTCTCAGATCGTGGCCGGCGGTCAATCCCAGCATGGTTCCGCGGAAACGTCCGTCCCAATTCGGCGCCCTGGCCTTGCGGAAATAGGGAATACAGACGACGCCGCCGGCGCCCGCGGGAACCTCTTCCGCCAATTTTCCGATCTCCGACGTCGCCGCGTCCGGATCGGCCGCGGGCGGAAACGCCAAGTTGGTCCCCAGCCACTGCAGGGCGTTGCCGGCGTTGGTGACGATCCCCCCGTAGGCCCAGCGCCCGGGTTGCATCGCGTAACACCACAGACGGCCGGCGGGCTCGAACATCGGCTTGTCGACCGCCACTCTCACCGCCCCCGAGGTGCCGAGGTCGATGTTCACGCCCCCGACCCGGTTTGCGCCGGAGCCGATGTTGGCGAGGGGACCGTCGCCGCCGCCGAGAAACAGCGGCGTCGTTTCCGGAAGCCCCCATCTCCGCAGCATCCCGCCGTTGCGAACCGCAAGCGGCGTCCAGCCGGCGGCAAGTTCGGGAAACGCCTCTTCCGCCAGCCCCAGCGCGGCCAGGGCGAGGCGAGACCAGCGCCCGTTCGCGAGGTCCAACATGCCGCTGCCCGACGCCGTCGAGCAATCCGTCTTCCACCCGCCCAAAAGCGGAAACAGGACGTAATCCTTGATGGAAACGTATTTCGCCGCCCGGCGGCAGATTTCCGGCCGGTTCTGGAGCAGCCACGCGATCTTCGCCACCGGATAGAGCGAGTTGAGCGGACAGCCGGTCTCGCGGTAAAGCGCGTCGGCGTCTATCCGCCCGCGCATCGCGTCGACGACCGCCTCCGCCCTCCCGTCGCTCCACAGTATGCTGTTGTGGAGCGGCGCATTTTCGGCATCCACGGGAAAGACGCTGTACATTTGCGAGGAGAACGCCATCCCCCGGACGTCGCTTCCCGCCCCGCCCGCGCCTTCAAGGCAGGCGGCGATGGAGTCGAAGACCAGCGCGCGCACCGCGTCTGGATCCTGCTCCTCCATGAACGGCTCCGGCCGCAGGACTCCGTGACGCTTTTGCGTATAACCGCGCACCCGGCCGTCCGCCGAGTACAACGCGGCGCGTATGGAGGAGGTGCCGATGTCGACGGCGAGGATCAACGGTTCGCCCATGGTCGTTCCCTTTCACGGGATCGTTTGCCTTCATTGCCGCGCCCGCCGGGACGCAGTTTCCATTTCCGGCGCGGGCGCCGCGCCGCGTCTGTGGACGCCCCATGAAAATCCCGGTCAGTAGAGCTTCAACAGGACATGCGGGATCCAGGTGACGATGTCGGGGAAGAAAACCACGAGGAAAATGGCGGCGTAGATGGCCAATACGAACGGCAGCAGTTCCCGGACCAGTTCCGCAAACGTTTTCCCCGAGGTCGAGCACCCCAGATAGATGAGCGTTCCCACCGGCGGCGTTATCAGTCCGGCGGTGAGAACCGAGCAAAAGAAGACGCCAAAATAGATCGGATCCACTCCAAAGGTCCGCACCGGTTCGATGAAGATCGGGGTGAGGATGAGGATCGCCGGAGTCAGGTCCATGATCATGCCGACGAAGAAGAGAAGGCCGAAGGTGACGGCCATGAACGCCATGGGGCTGGAAAGGTGGCTGACCATGGTCTCGGTGACCGTCTGCGGAACGCGTTCGTAGGTGAGCACCCAGGCGACGGCGGTGGCGGCGCCGACGATGGCCATGATGGTCCCCGAGCTTTTCATGGCGCGAAGCATCATGCCCGGGAATTCGCGGAACTTGAATTCGCGGTAGATGAACGTCCCCACGAACCAGGCGTAGGCGACGGCGAGGGCCGAGGCTTCGGTGGCGGTCATGATTCCGCCGACGATGACGCCGAAGATGAGCGCCGGAAACGCCAGCGCCCAGACGATGCCCTTGTTGGACCCAAGCTCCAGCGCCACTTCCCTGCCGTACCCCCTCCGCTTGGAAATCAGGTAGACGGCGATTATCTCGCCGGCGACGATAAGGACGCCGAGAAGCATCCCGCCCGCGAACAGCGCGGCGATCGAGTCGCCGGTGGTGGAACCGTAGACGATCATCGGGATGGACGGGGGAATGATGGGGCCCACCACGCCGCCGGCGGCGATCACCGCCGCCGCGAAAGCTGGCGGATAACCCTGCTTCACCATCGCCGGGTAGAGGATGGCCCCGATGGCGACGGCGGTCGCGATCGCGGAGCCGTTGATGGCGGCGAACAGGCCGCAGGACACGACGGCGACGATGGCCAGTCCCCCGGGTATGTTCCTGACCACCTTCGACACCGCCCCGACGATGCGCCGGGTCATGCCGCCGCCGTTCATCACCTCGCCGGCGAGAATGAAGAAAAGCATGGCGGTGAGGCTGTAGTTGTCCAGGGAGACGATGAACTTCTGCGCGAACACGATCAGGCTCACATCGTTCATCAGCAGCATGAGGACCGCCGCCAGGGCGAGCGCGAGAACGATGGGAATGCCCAGAACGAACAGGACGCCGAACAGGCCCAGGTAGATTCCCAGCGCTTCCATCGCCTATTCCTTTCCCGTCGCCGGGCGGCGGATCGCGCGGTGGATTTCGACCGCCCCGATGACGCACCACGCCGCGCCGGCGGCGATGCCGGGCAATAACAGTACGGAAGTGGGGAGGTTGGTGGCCGCCAGCGCCGCCGATCCGGTGAAGCCGTTGTAGATCCAGCCGAACCATGCCATCAGCCCGCCGATGGACACCAGGGACAGGCCGTAAAGGAGATCCCGAATGCGGGAGGTCAAACGCGTCCTGCGCATAAGGGATTCGAAACCGATGTGTTCGTTGCGCATGAAGCTGGCGACGATGGCGATGAACATGGCCCAGACGAACCCGATCCGCACGAATTCCTCGGCCCAGACCAGCGAGGAAGCGAAACAGTAGCGCAGGACGACGTTCACGAGCATCACGACGGTTATGGAAAGCCCAAGCAGCGTCAAAACCGCGGTCTCGACATATTTGGCTATTTTCGCCACGGACATTGTCGGCTCCTTGAAAAGTGGAAAGGCGGAAGCGGAAAACCGATAGTTTTGTTTTCCGCTTCCAACTTCCCGCTTTTTCTAATCCACCGCCGCCGCGATCGCGTCGAGAATCTCGGCGTAGTCCTTGCCGAATTCCTTCCGCGCCCAGGCGTAGCTCCCCGCCCCCGCATCCTGGAAGGCCCTCTTCTGGTCGTCGGTCAGGCGGAAAACCTCGGTCTTCGCGCCGATCTCGGCGATGTATTCCTCCTGCATCTCCCGGCCGCGGTTGCGTTGCCAGATTCGCAGGTCGTGGGCGGCGTCGCGAATGAGCTTCCGGGCATCCGGAGGAAGGCTCAGCCACTTGACCATGGAATAGTAGACGGGAACGGCGGAATAGACGTGGTCGGTCTTGGAAAGGTATTTCTGCTGTTCATAGAATTTGTTGGTGGAGATGAGCGCGAAGGGGTTTTCCTGGCCGTCCACGACCCTGGTCGCGAGCGCGTTGTAGATCTCGGTGAAGGGGAGCGGCGTCGGATTGGCGCCGAGCTCCTTGAAATAATGGATGTGGAGCGCGTTCTGTTGCACCCGCAGCTTGATTCCCTTGAAGTCGTCCGGCTTGAGAATGGGGCGGACGTTGTTGGTTGTCTCGCGGAAACCGTTCTCCCAGAAGGTCAGGCCGACCAATCCGCGCGGTTCGAGGACCTTGAGAAGTCTTTCCCCGACCGGACCGTCCAGCACGGCGTCCGCCTGCCGTTCGTTGATGAACACGTACGGCGTTTCGAGGGCGTAGAAAATCTTGTCGATCAGGCCGAGCGGTCCGGTGGTGGTGGGGAGCATGTCGGTGATGCCGGCCTGGAGCTGGCCGACGATTTCGCCCTCGGATCCGAGCTGGCCGCCCGGAAACAGTTGCACCTCGATGTTGGTATTGGCCGCCTCGACGCGCTTCTTGAACTCGACCATACCTTCATGGATGGGGCCGCCGGCTGTGCCGTACCCGGCCTTGATGACGATCTTCTGGCCGGCGAATCCCGGCCCGGAGACGAAAGCCGCCGCGACGACGAGCATTACGGCGATCAACGGAAAACGGAAACGATTCATGGAAGCCTCACTTTCATCGGCAAGAGAGAACCTGCGCCCTACGCCTCTTTCAATCAGCGCAAAACGGCGACCGGCGACCCGGTCGCCGTTTTGCGAAAAGCCGGTCACTTCGCGGTGTACGACTCGCCGACGCCGTGAATCTTCCATATGCGGAAGTTCGGATAGGCGGGCGCCACGAAGTCCATGTCGCCTTGGACATGAATGTTGAGGTGGTTGCTGACCACGTAGAGCGATTTTTCCGGTCCCCAGCCGACGGTGTCAGGCCAGGACATGCTCTTGTGGTAAACGAAGCGGGTGAGTTCGCCGGTTTTCGCGTCGCGGCGCATGAGGCCGTTCAGCGTGAGGGCGGTCATATACAGGTTGCCGTCGCGGTCGCTGGTGATGCCGTCCGTGTTGGACGGAAGGGAGGTGACGATCCTGATCGCTTTTTCGATGTCCTTCTCGGGGGTGTTGAAGTCGCGAAGCGGCGCGGCGTCGAGAGAATACAGGGTGTTGCCGGTGAGGTTGGTCCAATAGAGGGTCTTCTTGTCGCCGGAGAGGGCTATGCCGTCGGCGCCGGTGAGCATGGGGCCGCCCTTGGTGACGGGATTTCCGTCGATGTTGAAGAAGAAGTGCGGTTCGTTGCGGGTGAAGGGGGACTTGTCGAGGATTCTGCGGGCGGTATTGGTGTTGCTGTCGTAGATGATCAGGCCGCCGGAAAGCGGATAGGAGAAGATGCCGCTGTCGGCGATGTAGGCGAAGCCGGTGTCGTTGTCGACGGCCACGTCGTTGAGGAAGGAGGCCTTGTGGTCCGAATCCTTGTCGGAGAAGACGTAGCGCTTGATTTCCTTGTTGGCCTTGATGTCCCAGAGGATCAGCTTTTCATCTTTCGGGCCGGATTGCGCGCCGGCGATATGACCCTGATCCAGAATCCACATAACGTCGTTGCGGTCGATCTCGAAGCCAAGCACCGCCTTGATGCCGTCGGGATTGTCGACGGCGTTGAACTTCTCGCTCGGGAAGGCCTCGAGCGCCCAGCCTTCGCCCTGGCGGACCAGCTTGCTCAGGGTGGCGGGTATCTCTTTTCCATCCCACCGCGCCGTGCTCACATAAATGTTGCCTTGACTGTCAACCTTGACTCCGTGGAGCAGCGCCTTGCCGTAAATGGCGCTCGATTCCCATCTTTCCCTGATCTTGGCGTCTTTCACCAGATAAGGAAGGCTGTTCCATTCAGCCACGACCTCCATTTTCGGTTCGGTCTTTTCCGCCGCCGCCGCCGCGACCGCAAACAACGCAACCGCCAAGCAGGACCACATCGTTCGCCGCATAAGGCACTCCTTTCATAATTTCCCGTTATGACTGCGAGCCCACCACGGGCTCCGAGCGCATTCACAATGACGACGAAACTTGCCTCAATGAGAGCGGAAGACAGTGCGCGGCACTATATAACCGCATGGTAAATATGATATTGCGAAAGGGGAAAGACAATTCCGCTCAACTGATATGCTAGTATTCTAGAATAATTTAGATTGCTTGTCAACATTTTTATAAAATAAAATGAAAGGAATGCGTGGTCTAGGTGGTAAAAGATATGTCGGCGGATTGACCGAACCGATACAAAAACGGGTAATTTGCTAAAATTCAAGCAGTTGCCGAACACAAAGGAAATTTCCCATGGAAGCGATGGTTCGTTCCGGCACCCTGGCGGATCAGGTGGAAGACACGATTCGCAAGCAGATTGTTTTTGGGGAAATAAAGCTGGGAAGTCGAATTTCAGAGCAACAGCTTGCGGATGGCCTCGGCGTGAGCAAGGCGCCGATTCGCCGGGCGCTGCTTCGCCTTCAGGAAGAGGATTTGGTGGAAATTCTCCCGCAAAAAGGCACCTATGTTTTCAAACCGGATGAAGAGCAGTTGAAAAGCGCCTGCCTGCTTCGTTCGCTGTTGGAACCGGTGGCCATTATCGCCGCCTACGAACGCGCGCGCGACCCCTTCCTGGCCGCGTTGCGCGCCATCTATCGCAAAATGGAAGTCCACATGGCGGACGACAACTATCGCAAATACATCATCCAGGACATGTATTTTCACGATCAATTTTTTGAATACTGCCGGAATCCCTATCTCAAGAAATCGTACCGCATCATCCGCTCGATCCTGGCCGTGCTGCGCGTACAACTCAAGTTGGACGGCAAACACCTCAAAAAATCCTTCGCCGAGCACCGCGAAATAATCGAATCGCTGGAGAAAGACGACCGGGAAAACACCCTCGCCATTCTCGACCGGCACATCGCCTTCAACGAGAACTCCTACTGGCACAACATTTCCAGAATCGTCCAGCAAATGTACGCCGCAAAACACCAACCACAACGCATCTCAATAGCAAATGCGTCGGAAGAACCATTTTTATAAAAACTCGGCGGTTAAATAGCCGTATACAGCGCCGGCGCGGATGAATGCCGGCGATCCTTGCGCGCAACCCGTGAACCATAACGGGTATTTTTTTATCCAGGAACCGCGCGCGGTGAAAAAGGCGGTAACATTCGGCGGCAAGCGGGATACTACATTACCGGAGGCGGACTTTTGGAAGTCGACTTTTAAAGGAAATCAATCGGCGGTTTGATTGATTTCCTTCAAAAACCCACTTGAAGGAAATGAAGCGAACGGTCATTCACCAACGAGAAATGGAAACGCCGGCCATGAAAAAACTGCTGATTCCCGCGATCCTGATCGTTCTCGCCGCCGGCGGTTACCATTACTACCGGGAGCGCGGCCAATCCACCGCATCGGCGGCCGCCGTGACCAAGGAAACCACGGCCCTCGCCACGCGGGGCGACCTCCGCATAACCGTTTCGGCAAGCGGCCGGGTCGAACCCGAACGCGAGGTCGAAATCAAGAGCAAGGCCTCCGGCGAGGTTATCAAGGTATACGCCGACATCTCGGACGAGGTGGAACAGGGCATGCTCCTGTTCCAGCTCGACCCCACCGACGAGGAGCGCTCCGTCGCCAAACTCAAGGCGAACCTCGCCATGTCGCAGGCCAAGCTCGAACAGATGAAACTGGCGGTGCGGGCCGCCGAAGCCAGGCTCGAGGCGGACGCCGCCCGCGCGGAAGCGGATCTGCTGACCGCGCAGGCCGAACGCGACGAATACGTCCTTCGGAGGGAGCGGGCCGGGCAGCTTCACCGGCAAGGCATCATCACCAGGGAGGAGCTCGACGCCGCGAACACCGCGTCGGTGCGGACCGAATCGGCGCTGTTGAACGCCAGGATAAAGACGGACGACCTCAAGGTCCAGGCGATCGAGCTTGAAAAAACCCGCCAGGAAATACCCATCGCCGAGGCGCAGGTGGAGACGGACCAGGTGGCGCTCGCGGACGCGGAACAGCGGCTCAAGGAAACGAACGTCTACGCGCCCATCACCGGCGTCGTCTCGGAACGCTCGATCCAGGAAGGCTTTATCGTCGCTTCGGGCGTCTCGAACGTCGGCGGCGGCACCACCACCATGAAGGTTATCGACGTGTCGAGGGTCTACGCGATCGCGGCGGTCGACGAGTCCGACATCAGCGGCGTGGTTCCCGGCATCAAGGCGATCGTAACCGCCGACGCCTACAAGGATCAGGAATTCAACGGCGCCGTGGTCAGGGTGGCCACCACCGGCGTGGTCGAATCAAACGTCGTGACCTTCGACGTCAAGGTGGAGGTCGAAGGCTTGGGGCGGAAGTTGCTCAAACCGGAAATGACCACCAACGTCACCTTCCTGGTGAACGAGCGGAGCGGGGTGGTCACGGTTCCCGTGGGCGCGGTGGTGCGCAAGGCGGTCGTCGTGGAGGACGGCGCGGCGGAACGGCGGGAGAACGTCGATTACAGCCGCCGCCAATCCTACGTCACTGTCCTGAAACCGGACGGTTCCCGCGAGGAGCGCAAGGTCCAGACCGGCATATCGGACGGCTACCGGATCGAGATCGTCTCCGGCCTGGTGGCGGGCGAGGAGGTGGTTCACGCGCAGAACGGCTCCGACAGCCCCTGGGCCGGCCAGGAGCGCCGCCAGCGCCCGCCCGGACCGCCCCCGGCCTGATGAATCCGGATTTTTGCGGATGAACAACGAGTCGACTTTTAAAGAAAATCGGGCCAACCGCCGCCCGATTCCCATTCAAAAGTCCACAAGGAACAATCCCATGCCGGCACCGGTCATAGACGCGCGGCAATTGCGCAAAACATACAGAATCGGCGACCAGGAGATACGCGCCCTCGACGGCGTGGACGTGCTGGTCGAGGAAGGCGAAATGGCGGCGATCACCGGCGCTTCCGGAAGCGGGAAGTCCACGCTGATGCAGGTGCTCGGCTGCCTGGACCGCCCGGACAGCGGGGAGTATTTCCTCGACGGCGAGGAGGTCGCCAAACTGGCGGGCGACCGCCTCGCGCAAATCCGCAACCGGAAAATCGGCTTCGTCTTCCAGGGCTTCCACCTGCTCCCGAGGCTGTCGGCGCTCGAAAACGTCGAATTGCCCCTGATGTACGCGGGGATCCGCGATCCGCGCCCCCTCGCCGAGGAAGCGCTGGCCAGGGTCGGACTCGCGGACCGCATGAACAACGAATCCAACCAGCTTTCGGGCGGCCAGCGGCAGCGCGTCGCCGTGGCGCGGGCGCTGGTGGGCAAGCCGTCGCTCGTGCTCGCCGACGAGCCCACCGGGAACCTGGACTCGAAAACCGGGGCGGAAATCCTCGCCCTGTTCAACAGCCTGAACGCGGAGGGCAAAACCATCGTCATCGTCACCCACGATCCCGAAGTGGCCAAATTCGGGCGCCGCCGCATTCATATGTCGGACGGCGGGGTGGTGCCTGCCGACCGGATCGCGCGGACCGATTCCGCGCGCTTCGCCGGCGCGGAAGCGGCGAAATAGCCGCGGGGAAAACACGCCATGATGTTCTGGATGCTCGCCAAGGTGGGCGTAAAATCGCTCCTGGCGAATAAATTGCGCAGCTTTCTCGCCGTGCTCGGCATCATCATCGGCGTCGGCGCGGTCATCTCCATGCTGGCGCTCGCCGCCGGCACCCGCGAAAGCATCATGGCGCGCGTATCCAGCATGGGCGCGAACCTGCTCATCGTGCGCCCGGGACAGGCGGGACGGCGCGGCATCATGACCGGTACGGCGCAAACCATGACCCTCGAGGACGCTCAGGCCGTCGCCGCCCAGGTCGAGGGCGTCGAATGGGTCGCGCCCGTGGTCTCCGGCAGCCTGCAGCTCAAATACTTCAATAAAAACGCGCAAACCACCACCTTCGGCGTCACCCCGAGCTACCTGGCGGTGCGGAACTTCGCGGTGGGGCGGGGGAGGAATTTCACCGACGTCGAGGTCGAGCGCATGGCGCGGGTCGCCGTGATCGGTCCAACCACGGCAACCAATCTTTTCGGCCGGGACGAACCGGTCGGCGAGACGATCAAGGTGAAGGGCGTCAATTTCACGGTGATCGGCGTTCTCCAGGCCAAGGGCGACCAGGGCTGGGCGAACCCGGACGACCAGGCGCTCATTCCCGTCACCACCGCGATGAAGCAGATCTTCGGCGTCGAGCGGGTCAGGGAAATAGACGTGCTCACCGCCGACGGCTTCGGCAACCAGCGGGTGGTCGACGGCATCGGCGCCCTGCTCCGCCAGCGCCACCGGCTCGCCGCCAGGGACGAGGACGACTTCAACATCCGCGACCAGGCGGAGGTGATCGACACGATGAACACCTTCGGTTTCGTCATGTCGATCCTGCTCGGCAGCCTGGGGAGCATCTCCCTGCTGGTCGGCGGCATCGGCATCATGAACATCATGCTGGTGACCGTGGCCGAGCGCACCCGCGAGATCGGCTTGCGCAAGGCGATCGGCGCGCGCGAAAGGGACATCCGCAACCAGTTCCTTTTCGAGTCGATCCTCATCTGCGGCTTCGGCGGCGTCCTCGGCGTCGCCCTGGGAGTCGGCCTCGCGCTGCTGATTCCCTGGCTGGTTCAGATGGCCGGCCAGGAGCAGTTCACGACCCTGGTGGAACTGAACAGCATTCTGGTCGCGCTTGGCGTGTCGGTGGCGGTGGGCGTGTTTTTCGGCTACTACCCGGCGAAGCGGGCCGCGCGGATGGATCCGGTTGAGGCGCTGCGCTACGAATGAAATGATCCGAAGTTTGCAAAATGGCGATTAAACCGCCAATCGCCACTTTGCAAAAATTAAGCTATGATTACAGAGACCGCTCCATAAGCCCGACGATAAACGGCAGGGATGAATACTCCCGCGTTCCGGTATGGATGAAACCGTTTCGAATATACCATTCCTTGAGAACGGCATTTTTCTCGATGATGCCGAGGGAGATCTTCTTCCCGCCCAATTCCCGCGCCGCGTCGCAGACGAATTCAAGAAGGCGGGTTCCGAATCCCCGGTGACGATCGGCCGGCCGCACCGCCAGTTTGCGCAAATGGAAATGGGTTGGATCCCCTCGCCGCAGTTCCGCGAACCCTGCCTGGACGCCGCCGACATAGAGGCCATACATCAGGTCGCCGTTCCGGTGGTCATCCTCCAGATGCGCTTCCCGGGTAAAAGCCCCGTTGGTGGGGCAATTCTCCCTGGTCAAGCCGAACCCGGCCGCGACCGTGCCGAAACTTTCGCGCACCGTCGCGGCGCTTTCCTCCAGGTCGCGCAATTCGAGTTTCCGGATGACCGTCGCCATAAGGATTCGCCCAAGATTAAAATTTATACCTAATTCAGCCCGGAATGCGCGGGAACAATGGGTTTCTAACTGAACTTTTTCAAATTGGGCATTCAAACCGCCGAATGCCCAATTTGAAAAAAATCACACCCCTTGCGGCATAGGCGTTATCGTTTTTTGCAAAGTGGCGATTGGCGGTTTAATCGCCACTTTGCAAAACTTCAGTTTCTAAAAACGCTTGTAAGCTTTATTTGTAGTCGCCCCCCTCACCCCGGGGGGGGGATTCGTCCTCGGCGTCCTCCCAACGAACGACGATGTCGCCGTAGCGCACGGCGGGATCGGCGGCGAGAAGAATGGTTCCGCCCTTTTCCCGCTCGATCGCCGCGAGAGCGCTGCGCTTGGCGTTGGCAAGGTCGAGGACGGCGTCCGGATTCAGCCTGACCAGCAGCCTGCCCGTCCGCTCGTCGAACTGGGCGCGAATTTTCCGGATCAATTCCAGCCCGAAGACGTCGAGCGATTTCCTGATTCCGGCGCCGTTGCAGCAGGGGCACGGCTGATACAGCGTTTTCTTGACGCTCTGCCGCATCCGCTGCCTGGTCATTTCCATGATGCCGAGCTGGCTGATGGGAAGGATGGTGGTGCGGGCGCGGTCGCGGCGCGACGCCTGGCGGAATGCGTCCTCCACCGCGCGGCGGTCGGCGGCGTCGGACATGTCGATGAAGTCGATCATCACCAGCCCGCCAAGGTCGCGCAGGCGGAGCTGGCGGGCGGCCTCGGCGGCGGCCTCCTTGTTCATGGCGAGAATGGTCTCGCGGGTGGAGTCGCCGCGCCGGAAGCTGCCGGTGTTGACGTCGACGGCGACCAGCGCCTCGGTCTGCTCGATGACGATCTCGCCGCCGGACGGCAGGCGCACCGAACGCTCGAAGGTCCGCTCGATCGCCTCCTCCATGCCGTAGCGGTCGAAGATCGGCTCGCCGTCCCCGTACAGGAAGAGCTTGTTCTTGAATTCTGGCATGAAGGCGTCCAGGAACTGGCTGGCCCGGTCGAAGCCCTCGCGGCTGTCGATGATGATCTCGTCGACGTCGTCGTAAACGAAATCGCGTATGGCGCGCACGACCAGATCGGATTCGTGGTACAGGGCGACCGGCGGGCGCGCCTTCTTGGCTCGATCCTTTATCGCCTCCCAGAGCCGGTTGAGGCAGTCGAGGTCGCGCTGCAATTCCTCTCGGCCGCGGCCCATGCCGGCGGTGCGGATGATGTAGCCCATGTTCCTGGGCGGTTCGAGCTTTTCGAGAACCGACTTCAGGCTCCGGCGCTCGCGGTCGTCCGCAATTTTCTTCGACACGCCGCGCTTGGAAACGGCGGGCATGAGCACGAGATAGCGTCCGGGCAGCGACACGTAGGTGGTCAGGCTCGGCCCCTTGTTCGCGAGCTGCTCGCGAATGATCTGGACCAGGACCTCCTGCCCCTTGTAGAGCATGTCCTCGATGTGCGGGCGGCCCTGGGTCGTTTTGTCCTTGCGTTTGCGGCGCTTGAGAATGTCGTCGTAGCCGCCGAAGGGCGGGATGACGTCGGAGGCGTGGAGGAACCCGTTCTTCTCGCCGCCGATGTCGACGAAGGCGGCCTGAAGCGTCGGCTCGACGTTCTGGACCTTGCCTTTGTAAATGTTGCCGTGGGTGAAGCCGTTGGCGGAGCGTTCGATGTACAGTTCCTCAAGCCCCGAGGGACCGGCGATGGCGACCCGCAGCTGCTCGGCGTCGAGCGCGTTCATGAGAACGCGCCTGAGCGGAGTCTTTCCGTCGGATATTTGCCCCGGCCCCGTTTTGGCCTTTTCGCCCCCGTCCTTTTTCTTCCTTTCGCGTTTGCGCGACAACTCGAATCTCCTCAGGTATTGACCATCTTCGGCTGGCCGGTGGTTTCGATGACGCTGCGCCACAGGTCGCTGGCGGGATCGACCGTCTTGCGCATGGAAATGGCGGTCTGCACCGGAACGTGAACGAAGTGATTTTTCCAGAAGCCGATCAAAAGCTCGGTACGGCCGGTCATGGCGGCGTGCACGGCGTTTCTGGCGAGCTGGCCGCAGAACACGCTGTCCACCGGGGAAGCGGGGACGGAGCGGATGATGTAGCTCGGATCGATATACTTGATGTTGACGGGCGTTTTCCGCTCGCGAAACCAGGCGCCGACCGTTTCGCGGAGAAAGACGCCGATGTCCTTGAGCCGGACGTTGCCGGAGGCGTCGGTCTTGCGGAAGACGGTCGTCTTGCCGGTGGATGCGACAAGGTCCTGTCCCGCCCCTTCCGCGACGACCACGACGGCGTGACCGCGCTTTTCCAGGCGCTGGCGCAGCGTTTCGAGAAAGCCGTTCTTCCCCTCAAGGTCGAAGGGAACTTCGGGGATGAGGATGAAATTGACGTCAGGCAGCGCGAGCGTGGCGTAACAGGCGATGAACCCGGACAATCTGCCCATCAGCTTCACCAGGCCGACGCCGTTGGGGGAGCCCTTGGCCTCGGTATGGGCCGATCGAATCGCCTCGACCGCTTCGGAATAGGCGGTCTGGAAACCGAAGGAGGTGTCGGTGAAGCCGATGTCGTTGTCGATGGTTTTGGGAATCCCCACCACGGAGATGTTCAATTCCCGCTTGTCGATCTCCCTGGCGATGTCGGAGGCGCCGCGCATCGTGCCGTCCCCGCCGATGGTGAAGAGCATGTTGATGTCCATGCGGTCGAGACAGTCGACGATCTCTTCCGTGGACTGTTCGCCCCGGCTGGAGGAGAGTATGGTGCCGCCGCTTTCGTGGATGCTGTCCACCCGTTCGGGGGTGAGGTTGACGACCTCGTGGCCGTACCTGGCGATGAAGCCCTCGTACCCATACTGGAATCCGTAGATTTTTTTGACGCCGTAGAGATAATGCAAGCCCAGGGTCAGCCCGCGGATGACGTTGTTGAGGCCGGGGCACAACCCGCCGCAGGTCACCACCGCCGCGCGTGACTTGGACGGGTCGAAATAAATGTTCCGGCGCGGGCCGGCAGGTTCCATGAACGGGGCCGCTTCCAGACCGCCGCGCCGCTCGATCGCCGCGACGTAACTGTCGTAGATAAGCTTGGCGTCGTCCGCGATGAAATTGGTCCGCTGGGATTGATCCTGCGCCATCGGCGATTCGAGAGTGCATTTACCAAGGGTTCTGATGGTGAAGTCCGGGGCGGTGGTCATGAACGCTAATCCTCCATGCTGTGCGGTCCCCGCTTTTGCGTCGCTTGTCGCCGGCTCGCGCGGACCTCCGGGGTTTGTCCGCCTTGCGCATGAAGCAGTATATCCGAAGTTTTGCAAAACGGCGATTAAACCGCCAATCGCCGTTTTGCAAAATCAAAAACGCATGTGCCGCAAGGGTCGTGATATTGACAAATTGGGCATTCGGCGGTTTGAATGCCCAATTTGCAAAAGTTCTGATATATCATATTATCGTATCGTTGAAATGCAAGCGGCAAGTTCTTTTGCGGTCAAAGTCGAACAATCGGCAAAGCTGCCCGGGGAAAAAGGGATTGCGTGAAAACGGCTGTCGACGCGATGCCGCTGGCGCTGAGGACCGGCGGGCATATCAAGGCGTATATCCGCAACCTGGTACGCGCTTTCGGGAATCCGGAGCCGCCGGTTCGCGGCGAGATTTTTCTTTACCTTCCCCCTTTCCTCGCAAACGGGATTCGCGAACCTCCGGTTCACTTGCCAGGCGGCATCCTGCGCGGATCGCCCCGGTTGTGGGAACGATTCAAACTCGCCGACGCGGCCTATGCGGACCAGGCGGATGTCCTGTTCTGCCCCGGCGCGACCATCCCGTCATGGAACCTGGTCCCGGTGGCGGTTTCCGTACCCGACGCGAGCGCATTTTCCCCCCTGCCGGATGGCGCGCCTCCGTGGCAACGCGCCCAGGCGAAACGGCTTCCATTCGCGCTCGCGCGCGCGACGCGCATTTTCGTGCCGTCCGAAGCGATTAAAAAGGCGGTCCTGGAATGGAACGCCGGCCTGCCCGTAGCAATGGAAAGAAATCGCGGTGGCGCGGCAAGGTTCCTCGACCGCTTCCGAACTCCCGATACGGGAACACATCGAATTCCGCACCTTGAGGCGCGGATGACGACGATTCCGTGGACCGCGGAGAATGCGTTTCGCAAGCTTGCCCCGAAATCGGAACTGAAAACTTTTATTGATGCCTACGTCGGCGGCGAGTATGTTCTCGCGCCCTGCCTGGAAGGCTATGATCCAAATTTGCCGCTCATGCTTCGGGCATGGTTCGCCTCGGTCGCGAAACTCCGCCTGAAGCACCGGTTCGTGGCGCTGGTCGAAACGGTCGACAGGCGGTTTGACCGGTTCATGCGATTCGCCGGAAGTTTGGGCGTCGCGGAGAGGGTGAAAATAGCGGCGACCGACTCACTGGAGGCGACGGTCCGGTTTCACCAGGCTGCAAGCCTTGTGCTCTTGCCGGAGGATAAACCCGGCTGCGGCCTTTCCCTTTCCCGGGCGCTGGCCTGCCAATCGCCGATAGTGTCCGGCGGTCAAGCCGCCTGTCTCCCGGATAATCCGGAGGAAGGATTGGTACGGGTATCCGATCTTGCCGTAAAAACTTGGCATGAAGCCATATCCTCGCTTTTGGCGAAATCGGGAAGACGATCGCCGCTGGCGGATACTCCCACCTGGGACGATCATGCGGCTTGCATCATTTCCACCCTCGCAAATGATTTACAGAAAGGCGACTTTTGAAGGAAATCAATCGGAGGTTCGATTGCTTTCCTTCAAAATCCACCATAACGATCTTCCGCGAAAATCTTATTCGGAAAATTATCCGCTTGCATTGCGGGGTGAAGACGGTAAAATCATGAAAATGGGGAAATTGGAGTTATAAGGTGAAAGGCGGGGGAATGCACAGGAAAATAATACTGTCCATCTTAACCGTCGCCGCCCTGTTAGGGTTGAACGTTTCCGGGTGCAACCGGAAACGAATGCGGACCGCCTCCCGCAAACCGGTTGGGGAAAGTTCCAGATCCGTTCGCCCGGCCGAAGTTTTGTCCGCCTCGGCGTATCGCCCCCCCCCGCATATCTATGTACGCCCAATCCCCGCGCCCACGCCGGCGTATGCGGAACCGACTATGGCATATCAAGCGCAACCCGTTCAATACGCCCAATATTCGCACCAGCGACAGATCGCGAATCAACAGCCAGCCGTTTATCATCAACAACAGCCAACCTCTGTCCAAGCCGCGATAATGGCGCCGCAGATGGCCATGGCGCAAGGATACATTTCCCCCGCGCCATCGCCTATGCCCCAACCAAGCCAGACGCAATCAACGATTCAGCCTCTGCAATATATGATGCCCGAACCTTCCGGTCCCCCGCGGGCGATGTACGCGCAGGCGCCCCTGCCAGAACTGGAGCCCATGCGCCCGTATCGGCTCCCGACGCCGCGCGACTCCACCCGGCCGGTCGCCGAGGTCATGGTCAGCGAAGGCCAGGCAATCATGCGGCGCCAATCGCAACCGGCTGATCGGCAGGAGATTCGGCGGGCGCTCGCCCCGCTTTCCGCCACGCCCGTGGTATACAACGCCGCCGATTCATGGGTTTCAAGCCCGACAACGGCAATGTACTGAGGTGCGCCCCGCGTCAAGACCATTTTCCGCCGATTTCAAGGAAAGCCTTCCGCCCTGGCAGCGACGCGTCAACTTCTGGAGGGCGTAGCCCGGAAGAAGTTGACGCGTCGCGTGCCCTTCGGCCGCCCGTCATCCCGCCGGCGACAGGCCACGACCATAGTACACCTCGTCAGGAGCCTGATAACCAAGTCTCTGGTGCGGATGTTCCCCGTTGTACCACTTGAACCGGACTTATTCATACGGTCGTAGTCGTCATGGCGGTTTGGCTTCGTGAGGCGTTTATGACGTGTATTTGCGCTGTTGAGCGTCCCGGTGTCCAGAGTTCCCCCTTTCCCCCGGA
>JAISXA010000247.1 GCA_031270685.1 Planctomycetota bacterium | reverse complement strand
TGCAAGGTCGGCGGTATCGCCCGACCTGACGAAAAATCAACCCATTGGTCCGTAAGCAGTAACATCTTTGGAGGAAATCGGGCGGTGGTTGGCCCGATTTTCTCCAAAAGTCCACTTTTCCGTAACCGTCGACAACGGGCATAATTGGAGTTTCGCCGGGCGGGCATCCGGTTGGAGTTCACGTGCGCGTGGCTTTCTTCGGCAGCGGCGCTTTCGGCCTGCCGACCCTTGCAGCCCTGTTCGCCGCCGGACACGATGTGGCGGCCGTCGTCACCAGGCCGGACCGTCCCGCCGGCCGCGGTCGCGCCCTGGCGGCGACGCCGATAAAGGAGGCGGCGCTGCGAAAAGGCGTCGACATTCTCCAGCCCGAAAATCCCGCGGACCCCGGGTTCGTCCGCGCGATCGAGAGGCTTGACCTGGATCTCGCCGCAGTGGTCGCGTACGGCTGTCTCCTGAAGCCGGTTTTGCTTGCGGCGGCGCGTCGCGGCTTCGTCAATCTGCACGCCTCCCTGTTGCCGGCCTATCGCGGCGCCGCGCCGGTGCCGTGGGCGATCCTTAACGGCGAAACGATGAGCGGCGCGACCGCGTTCGTCCTGGACGAACGCTTCGACGCCGGGGGAGTTCTGGGCAAGGTGGAGCTCCCGATAGATTCCCGCGATACGGCCGGGTCGTATCTGGAGAGGCTCGCTCCGCTCGGCGCGGAGTTGATGGCCGGGATCCTGCCCGCGTGGAACGCGGACGCGATCGGGGCGGAGCGCCAGGACGACGGTCTGGCCTCGCGCGCGCCCATATTGAAGAAATCGGACGCGCTCCTCGATTGGAACGAACGCTTCGACGCGCTCGAACGGCGCGTCCGCGCCTTTCAGCCGTGGCCGCTCGCCCATGCCGTGTTTTCAACGGCGAAAGGCCCGATCCGCGTCAACGTTCTCGAAATGGAGCCGTCGGGAATCGGCGGCGGCGCGGTACCGGGCGAGGTTCGGGCCGCCGATGACGCGCGGGGGTTGGTGGTGATGACCGGCGACCGTCCGGCGCGCCTACGGCGATTGCAGCCGGAGGGCAAACGCCCGATGGGCGACACGGATTTTCTGAGAGGAACCGCAATACGGCGATGACCGGAAGATGCGCGGAAAACAGCGTCGAATCGACCGCGGCCACGGTGCGGAATTTCGTTTTAGAGGCGCTTGAAAGGGCGGGCGCGACCGGGAAGCCGGCGGATTGGGAAAGCCGGCTGGCTGCGGTGCGCGCCGACGACGTCCGCCGCGAATTGGCCGCGCGTCCCGCCTTTTCCGCCAGGCGGATGGAGACGCTGGTCAGCCCCGCCGCCGCCGGTTTCCTGGAAGAGATGGCGGAGCGGGCGTTCCTGCTCACGCGGCGGCGGTTCGGCAACGCGGTCGGCCTGTTCGCGCCGCTGTACCTCTCCAACTACTGCGTCAACCGTTGCCGCTATTGCGGCTTCAACGCCGGCCGGCCGCATCGCCGTCGCCGCCTGTCCCTGGACGAGGCCTTCGCCGAGGCAGAGACCATCGCCGGCGAGGGCTTCCGCGAAATCCTCCTTGTATCCAGCGAGGACCGCGCGAACATTGGCGCGGAATACCTGTGCGAGCTGACTCGCCGCCTGCTGAAGGACAATCTGTTCTCCTCGGTGAGCGTCGAAATAAATATCGAGACCGTGGATACTTACCGCCGCCTGTTCGAGGCCGGCGTCGACGGCGTCACCATTTTCCAGGAGACGTACGACAAGGACGAATACTCGGCCTGGCACGGCGGCGGTCCCAAGGCTGTTTTCGAAAACCGGATCATCGGGCAGGAAAACGCCGCCAGGGCGGGGATGCGCCGGCTTGGATTGGGCGCGCTTTTGGGCCTTTCCGACTGGCGGTTCGAGACGCTGGCGCTCGGCGTCCATGCGGCCGCGTTGAACCGGCATTATTGGCGGTCGAACGTTTCCTTCTCCTTCCCCCGCATCCGCCCCGTCGAAGGCGGTGCGGACGGCGAGTTCCGGCATCTTGTCGACGACCGCGATTTCGTGCGGATGCTGGCCGCGCTCCGCCTGTGTTTCCCGGACGCGGGCATGACCCTGTCCACGCGTGAGAGCGCGGAAATGCGGGACAGGCTGATTCCGCTCGGCTTCACCCGGATTTCCGCCGGCAGCAAGGTCAATCCGGGCGGATATAACGAGACCGGCGGCGCCCCATCGTCGACGGAGCAATTTTCCGTTTCCGATGAACGCGGTCCCGCCGAGATGGCGGGCGTGCTGGAGCGCCTTGGCTTCGATCCGGTGTGGAAGGATTGGGACGCCGGCTTCGCCGGCGAAAGGTGACCAAAATGACGGATCGCGTCTCGAAAGCCGGCGAGAAATTCAGGCAAGGCTTCAATTGCGCCCAGGCGACGCTCTGCGCTTTCGCCGTGGACGCCGGCCTCGACGAGAAAACGGCGCTGCTGCTGGGATCCTCCTTCGGGGAGGGGATGGGCATGAAGGATATGTGCGGCGCGCTTACCGGGATGTTCATGGCCGCCGGCATGTTCCGGGGCTTTTCCGAGCCCGACCAGGGGCGCAAGCGTGCGCACCAGAGGTCCGTCAGGGAGATGGCCGAGGCTTTCCGCGAACGCTACGGTGCGTTGCATTGCCGCGACCTTCTCAAGTTGCTGGCCCAACAGGGGCCGGCGGAAAAAGGCGACGCCAGACCGTGCCTCAAGTTCGTGGAAGGCGCGGTGAGAATATTGGAAGAAAGGCTGGATGCGGAGTTTTGAAGGAAATCGAACAAACCGCCTTTTGTTCGATTTTACTGAACTTTTGCAAAGTGGGCATTCAAACCGCCGAATGCCCAATTTGTAAAAATCACAACCCTTGCGACACAGGCGTTTTCGTTTTTTGCAAAGTGGCGATTGGCGGTTTAATCGCCACTTTGCAAAACTGAAGATTTTATCCAAAAGTCCACATTGGAACGAAAGCGGTTGAATTTTTTCGCGCCTGCCAATATCCTTGGACCAATGGGGTGGACTTTTGAAGAAAATCAATCGAACCGCCGATTGATTCCCTTCAAAGTTTCGGGGCGTTCGTTTCAGCGCCGCCTTTTTTGCGACGTCGCCGGTCTGGGTCGAGTTGACGAAAAACAACCCATTGAAACGAAAGCGGTTGAATCTTTAAAGGAAATCGGGCGGCGGTTGGCCCGATTCCCTTTAAAAGTCGGCTATTCAGAAAATCGCGGCAAGAAAGAGGGGAATTTATGGAAGTCATGTTCGATTATCATATGCACACCATCATATCCGACGGCGACCTCATTCCCGCCGAGCTCATTCGCCGGGGGGAGATCGCCGGTTATCGCATCCTGGGAATATCCGACCATTCCGATCTCGCCACTATCGCCTCGCAGTTGCCGGTCATCGCCGGGGCAGCGAAAGCCGAAAACGTCAACGGCCGGGTCCGTGTTCTCGCAGGCACCGAAATAACCCATGTCCGCCCGGGCCAAATACTGGAAGCGGTACGCATGGCGCGCGAAGTCGGCGCGCAATACGTTATGGTCCATGGCGAAACTCTGTCGGAGCCGGTCGCTCCCGGCACCAATCGGGCGGCGATCGAGGCGGGCGTAGACATTCTCGCCCACCCCGGGCTCATCGACCCTGACGATGTCCGCCTTGCGTCCGAACGCGGGGTGTTTTTGGAAATATCCGGCCGAAGAGGACACTCGCTGGCTAATGGCCATGTCGCCAAGTTGGCCCATAAGTACGGCGCCAAGCTGATCTTCGGATCCGACACGCATACGGTGGGAGATGTGCCGACGCGAAGTTTTGCGCATCGCATCTGCCGCGCGGCCGGGCTCGACGAAACGGCGGCGCTGGAGATGTTCGCCAACGCCGAGGCGTTCGGGATAGCCATGACGCCGCTGTAGGACGATCATTCCCGCGTCTCGCCCGCGCCTGCCGCAACGCGGGCGAACCGGAGTCCACGACGGTGATTGGACTCCTCCATTTTCGCCTTCAGGAAGGACAAGAGGCAGGCATGGTCGCCTACCTCCCTCCTACTCGATTCGACAGGAAAACGGTTCAAACCCCGCGCTCTCTGCCGGGAATCGCCCGCGACGGCGCGCCTGGGCGCGAAGCGGAAGGCCGTGGAGACGGATGAAGCCGGTCGCCAACGCCTGATCGTACGCGCCCCGGTCGTCGTCCATGCTGGCGATCGTCGGGTCGTACAGCGAGGCCGGGCTGGAACGTCCGACCTCGGTTACATTGCCCTTGTACAATTCCAGGTTGACCGTGCCGGTGACGTAGCGCTGGCTTTCCTCCACCAGGGCCATGAGCGCGGCCATCTCGTCGGTGAACCAGTAGCCGTTGTAGATCAGGCCCGCCATGCGAGGGATCAGCGAGTCGCGAAGGTTCATGAGATCGCGGTCCATCGCGATGCCCTCGAGGTCGCGGTGCGCCGCCAGGAGCAGCGTGCCGCCCGGCGTTTCGTACACGCCCCGGTTCTTCATGCCGATGTAGCGGCTTTCCACCATGTCCACCCTGCCGACGCCGTTTCTGCCGGCGATGCGGTTGGCTTCGGCCAGCAGTTTCATGGGGGAAAGCTTCTTCCCGTTAAGCGCGAACGGCGTTCCCTTTTTGAAATCGATACGAACCTTCTCCGCCTTGTCGGGCGCCTTGACCGGATCGACGGTCAGTTCGAACATGTCGGGGAGGGGCTTGGCTTCGGGATTTTCGAGCATGCCGGCCTCGTAGGAAATGTGGAGAAGGTTCTCGTCGGAACTCCATGGCTTTTCAACGGTCGCCTTCACCGGAATCCCGTGTTTCTTGGCGTAGGCGATGGCTTCCTTGCGGCCCTTGATGAGCGAGGTGAACTCGTGGTCGCGCCACGGGGCGACCACTTTCAGGTCCGGCGCGAGCGCGGCGGCGGCGAGTTCGAAGCGCACCTGGTCGTTGCCCTTGCCGGTCGCGCCGTGGGCGAAGACGGCGCATTTCTCCCTGGTCGCGGCCGCGACCATCGCCTCGGCGATGCAGGGGCGGGCGAGGGAGGTGCCCAGATGGTAGCGGCCCTCGTACAGCGCTCCCATGCGGATGGCGGGAAAGACGAAATCCTTGACGAAATGCTCCCTCACGTCCGCAACCACCACCTTTTTCGCGCCGCTGCGCATGGCTTTTTCGCGAAGCGCCTTCCAATTCTCGCGCTGGCCGACGTCGGCCGCGAAGCAAACGAGGTCGTAGTTTTTTTCGGCGAGCCAGCGGCAGATGACCGAGGTGTCTAGGCCGCCGGAATACAAGAGGATGACTTTTTCCCGCATGACAGGATCCTTGGATGAACGAGGGGAACGCTTACCGCGCCATTTCGTAAATTTTTTTCATCTCCGGCCGGTCCAGCGCCTTCATGCTGCCCAGCTTCCGCCTCCCGCCGCGCGAGCATTTCTCCACCATTTCCGCGATCTCGGCGTCGGTCACGTCGCCGACTCCGAGATCCTTCATGGTGGTGGGCATGGCGATGGATTTGAAGTAGCGTTCCATCGCGTCGATGCCCGCGAGCGCCGTTTCACCGGGATTTTCGAAGTTCATCCGGCAGCCCATGACCCGGACCGCGAATTGGGCGAAGCGGGCGACGTCCTCCTTGCGGACGAACCGCGCCCAACTTGGCCAAATCACCGCCAAGCCGGCGCCGTGGGCGACGTCCCACATGCCGGAAAGCTCGTGCTCGAGCTGGTGCGTCGACCAGTCGCCGGCGCGGCCGGCGCCGGTGAGGCCGTTGTGCGCCAGGCTGCCGCCCCACATGATTTCAGCCCTGGCGTCGTAATCGGCGGGGTTTTCGTGAATCTTGGCGCCGTTTTCCATCACCGACGTCAACAAGCCCTCGGCGATGCGGTCGATGAGGTCGGTGTTCTTCGTTTTGGAGAAATATCGTTCCATCGTGTGCATGAGGATGTCGACCACGCCGCACATGCTTTGATAATCCGGCAAGGTGAAGGTAAGTTCGGGATTGAGGATGGCGAAGCGGGGGCGAATGAGTTCATCGTCGACAGCCATCTTTTTCCATCCGTCCTCGTTGGTGACGACGGCGGAGCAACTGGTTTCGGAGCCGGCCGCGGCGATGGTGAGGATGCAGCCCACCGGGGCGCACGCCCTGGCCCTCCGGACGCCTTCGAAAAAGTCCCAAACGTCGCCGTCGTTGGCGAGGCCGAGGCCGATGGCCTTGGCCGAGTCGATGACCGAACCGCCGCCCACGGCGAGGAGGAAGTCGACGCCGTTCTTTTCGCATAACTCGATGCCTTCGCGGACCAGGGACAGGCGCGGGTTGGGTTTGACCCCGCCCAGTTCCATCGACTCGATTCCCGCGTCGGCGAGCGATTTGCGCACGCGGTCGAGAAGGCCCGATTTCCGGGCGCTTTCGCCGCCGAAGTGGACAAGGACTTTTTTAAAGCCGTGCGAGCGGATTTCATCGCCGACCCGACGTTCGGCGTCTTTGCCGAAAATCACCTTGGTGGGGACAAGAAACGTGAAATCGAGCATGGCGCCCCTTTCTTTTCTCTTTTACCTGAAGTTTTGCAAAGCGGCGATTGGCGGTTTAATCGCCATTTTGCAAAACTTCGGAAAAAACTCAAGTAGGTGCGCGAAAGAAGCGGGCTCCGGCGCGCATTGCCTCACGTTTCGAGGAACTCGATCGAAATGGCGGCGATGGAATCGTGCACCGGCGAATAGTCGCACATGACCTTGATCCGCTCGAACGCCTCGTTGATCAGCGCCTTGAGCGGCTTGTTCCGAAGCGAGTCGGCGACCGTGTCGGTGATCAGGGTGGCCGGAAGCGCCTGGTCCAGAACGTCGCGGATGGTGTTGATGCCCTCGGTGGCGCAAAAAACGGCTGAACCCGGATTGAACTCGTAGACTTCCTCCCGCAATTCGAGATCCCCGATCATGCCGAGGAAGAGGGAATGATTGATGGATATGGTTTGTATCGAATCCGGGCGAAGGATCGCGAGCGCGAAGCTGCCCGCCTTGATTATCCGGACCGTCTTTTTCACGGGATCGACTTCCAACAGGCAGAGGCTGGCCAGGTTTGAACGCTTCTTGTTGCGAATCAAATGTTCGTTCACCTGCCTGGCGATATCGGCCATCGATTCCATGCCGACGAAGCAGCGGTCGATCTGATGCATTATTTCGACCATTTCCAGGACGGTTTTAAGACCTTTTCCGCTGCAGCGACCAATAAACGCATAGATCCTCCCGTCATTGACCGGCACAAAATCGAAAAAATCGCCGCCAACCTCGAGCGACCGCCACAATTCGTATCCCAGGCGAAAATGTTTCGATTCGGGAATCCGCCGCCGCAACAGGCGGTTGCTGAGCGATTGGCCGAAGAAGATTTCACGCTCCAAACGCTCGCGGCGGCAGTTGGCCCTGACGATTTCGATGTAGGCCAGCATGGATATCACCCCGATGATCGACTGGAGCGCCTTGCTCGACGCTCCCGAAGACTCGAGACGGATCAGGGCCACCGCGCCCACGTGGCGGCCGCTCGCGAAAAGCGGATGAACGGTGAGTCCGGGGCGCGAGCCGATTCTCTCGAGAAGCTCGAAATCGAGCTTTCCGGGGTTGGCGACGGGTACGAGTTCGGGGAACGTCTGCGCTTCATATCCGTAACGCGACACAAGGCGCATGGCATCCGGATAGTCGTCGAGCAGGTATATTCCGGCCGCGTCGTAGCCGTTCTTCATGAGGAGCGCTTTCGAATCGTTGAAAATGCCGGGGCTGAAAATTTCCCCATTATCCACCTTCGCGAGCGCCGAGGCCAGAATGTCGTGTTCATGTCCCGATTCGGTCATTTTTCCCCTCGGCCGCCGTTGTGCCAAAGTCAGGTGAAAATCCGGTTTTTCGATCCCGGAACCTCATTATAGCATACACTAATGTTATTGGTTGCGCCATATTTGTATAGTGTCTTTTCCCCGCGCCCGCCTTTCGGTGGACGGCGCTTGCGAATTTACGGCAAATGGTTAAGATTGAGGCGTTGATTCCGGCAAACCGCGGTACGGAACTCCAGGGGAGCGAATAATGCCTGAGTTTGAACAATCCTTGGTGGACACTTTTCTCGAGCTGGTGCGTATTCCTTCGCCAACCCTTTCGGAGCGGAACGTCGCCAAGGTGTTGGCGCGGAAGATCCGCGCTCTCGGCTTCGAACCGCTCGAAGACGAGGCGGGGGAAATCATAGGCGGGGATTGCGGCAATCTGGTCGTAAAGGTTCCGGGCGCCGGTGCGGGACCCAGGATCATGTTTTCCGCCCACATCGATACGGTCGAGAAAAAGGGCGATCCCCCGGCCGTTCCCGTGGTAGACGGCGAATGGGTAAGCCGCGATGGAGGCGGCATCCTTGGCGCGGACGACAAGAGCGGCGTCGCAATTTTGCTTGAACTTCTTGGCAGGCTTCGTGGCGCTGAATCCCGCCACGGAGATTTGCTCTTTGTTTTTTCGGTCGCCGAGGAAGCTTCCTGCCTCGGCGCGGCCGAGCTCGATCCCGAATTGTTCAAAGGTTTTGACGCCGGGGTGGTGCTGGATTATTCCACGCCCGAGGAAATCGTGGCGGCGGCCCCCACCAAGGTGGTTTTCAACATGATGTTCAACGGCATCGCCGGCCACGCCGCCGCGCCGGAGCGGCGCATCAACGCCGCCCATGTCCTCGCCCAGGCGATGGCGCGATTGCCCATGGGGCGTCTGGATCAATACACGACATGCAATCTCGGCATCGTCCGGGCCGGCTCCGCTGTAAACATTATCCCAGGCAACGCTTATGCTGAATTTGAAATCCGGTCCCATCGCAAGGATGTGCTGGATTTCCATGTCAGCCGCATCATCGGCATCATCGAAGGCGCGGTCCGCGAGAACCGCGCCTTCGCGTTCGGCAAAAGCGGCGACGGCTTGGGGGACGAAAGCCGGGTTGACGCCGCCCTTGGTTCCAGCGTGGACGTCGAGGTCGAAGTCAGTTACGAGGGATTCCGGCTTGACTCCGCCGCCGCCCCGATTCGGTTGCTGACCGCAGCCGTGACCAAGGCCGGGTTGTCGCCGAACGTCGTTGTCGCCCAGGGCGGTTCGGACGCCAACATCTTCAATCACCGCGATTTGCCGACCGCCGTTCTCGGATGCGGCATGCATGGCGCCCATTCGGACAGCGAACGCGCCAATCTTTCCGAAATGCAGAAGGCGTTTGAAGTGTTGGCCAATTTGGCGCTTGGATCATGATGGCCGATGATTCCCCGGTGCGGATAGAAACTTTGGAAGTCGGCGACCTCGCCGTCCGCTGCTATATCGTATTCGCGGCCGGAGTGGATGCCGGCGCCGCGCCGGGCGGCGTCCCCTGCGTGGTTGTCGACCCGGGCGGCGATACGGACGTCATCATGGCGCGTATCCTGCGCCTCGGGTTGAACCTGGAGACGATACTGCTCACCCACGCGCATGCCGACCACATCGGCGGCATCGAAGCCATCCTCGAACTGCGCCCGGAAGCGGAGCTCGCCTGTTCGGCGGAAACGGCGCGCCGGGCTTCGGATCCCCTTCTCAATCTGAGCGCCTTCGTCGGCGTTCCGTTCGCCGCGCCGAAGGCGGGAAGGATTCTCGTGGACGGCGAAACCTTCACTGCCGCCGGATTGTCGTGGAGGGCGGCCGAGGTGCCGGGGCACGATCCGGGCGAAATGGCGTTCATCCTGGGAAACGACGCGCTTTTCTCCGGCGACGTCGTGTTCGCCGGGTCCGTCGGCAGAAGCGATTTCCCCGGCGGCGACGGAGAACTTCTTGTCCGGGGCGTAAAGAAACTGCTGAATTCGCTTTCTCCGGACATGCCCATATACCCCGGGCATGGACCCGCCACCACAGTGCGCCGGGAGCTTGCCGCCAATCCGTTTTTACTGTAGTCCGGGGCAACCCGCTGTCCGGGGCGGTCGGGAAAACTTTTACCGACAATCGGGCAAACCGTCGCCCGATTCCTTCAAAGACTATAATGAACATCAATTGGAAAACGAATACGGCGTTGTTTTTGACCGGACAGTTCGTTATTGTCCGTTCATATGCTGGCAAGCAAAACGCTCCTGGATGCCGGAAAATTATATTTGCAAAAGTAAATTCCGGAATTATGGTTTACCCTGGACTTGTGACGAAAAACAATCCATTGAAACGAAAGCGGTTGAAACTTTAAAGAAAATCGGGTGGCGGTTGGCCGGATTTTCTTTAAAAGCGGGTGTTTTGGATTTTCGCAAAACGACGATTGGCGGTGGACTCGCCGTTTTGCGAAACTTTGGATCATAATTCTCATAGCCGCCGGCATGGAGACCGGCGTGGAGTTTTTCCATTCGACGACTTGGAAAGGACCGCCATGAGCATTCTCGACGACATTCGCGGACGCGCCGCCAGGCTTCAGAAAACCATTTGTCTTCCCGAGTCGCTCGACGAGCGCACGCTGCACGCCGCCGCCGGCTGTGTGAAACTCGGTTTCGGCCCCGTCGTTCTTATTGGCGACGCCGTTGCGGTGCGGGCCAAGGCGGAGAAATGCGGCGCCGATATTTCCAAGGCGATCATCCGCGATCCCGCCCGGGATGCGGCATACGACAAGATGCTCAATGCTCTCGTCGAGTTGCGGCAGGTCAAGGGCATGACCGGTGAAAAGGCCCGCGAAGCTCTGAAGGACGAAACCATGTACGCCGCCATGCTGGTTAAGCTGGGCGAAGTCGACGGCTATGTTTCCGGCGCCGTCCATTCCACGGCGGACACGCTCCGTCCCGCCCTCCAAGTGATCAAGGCGGCTAAGGGTGTTAAGACGGTCTCCGCGTTCTTTATGATGGTTTTGCCGGAAACCAGTCCATACTATTCCAGTCGGAGCGTACTGTTTTTCGCCGATTCCGGCCTGGTTCAGAATCCGGATGCGGCGCAGCTCGCCGATATCGCCATCGGAACCGCCCGCTCCTGGAAAGCGCTCATGGGCGCCGATCCGGTCGTCGCCATGCTTTCCCATTCCACCAAAGGCTCGGCGAAGCATCCCGATGTCGACAAGGTCGTCGAAGCGCTCAACATAGCGAAGGGGCTCGATCCGGATCTGCGGATCGACGGAGAGCTTCAGGGCGATGCGGCGCTTATCCCTGCCATCGCCGCGAAAAAAGCCCCCGGCAGCAACGTCGCCGGCCACGCCAACGTGCTGGTTTTCCCCGATCTCGACGCCGGCAACATCGCCTACAAGCTGGTCGAGCGCCTCGCGGGCGCGACAGCGATCGGCCCGCTCATCTCCGGGATGGCGAAACCGGTTAACGATCTGTCGCGCGGTTGCAAGGCCGAGGATATCATCGACGCCGTGGCGGTTACCGCCTGTCAGGCCGGCGGCCAAAGCTGACGCCGGTTGAAAACGGACAAATCCCGGCGACATTGGAGGGGAAGCCTGTTGTCGACTTTTGGAGGAAATCAGGCCGACCGCCGCCCGATTTCCTCCAAAGATGTTACTGCTTACGGGCCCATGGGTTGATTTTTCGCCCTGTCGGGCGATAGCGCCGACCTGGCAATAATTCCCGACGGAAAATGGAATCCCAGGAAACTTTGGAGAGAATCAAACGGCGGTTTGTTTGATTTTCTCCAAAAGTCCACTCTAATGGAGATTTGGAATGGTTGACGGCGCGTTTGACATAGTCGGTCTGGGCGTTGCGACGGTCGACGACTTTATCGTCGTACCCGAATATCCGGAAAGGAATTCCAAGCATCCGGTCGTGGGAACCGCCAGGCAGGGCGGGGGGCTGACCGCGACCGCCCTGGTCGCGGCCGCGCGCCTTGGCTGCCGGACGGCGCAGCTTATCGGCCTCGGCCAGAACGAACTTTCCCGTTTTTTGCGCCAATCGCTGGCCCGGGAAGGGATCGCGCTGTTCGAAAACCCCGACGCGCGGGATGCCGAACCGTTCCATTCGGTCATCATCTCCGAAGCCTCCACCGGCGAACGGTCGATATTGTGGGATGACCGAAAAACCACCCCGCCTCGAATCGGCGCCGCGGAGCGACAACTGCTTCTTTCCGCCGGATGCCTGTTCGTAGACCATGTTTTCGCCCATGCCATTATCGACGCCGTGAAAGAGGCGAAAAACGCCGGCGTTCCCGTCGTCGGCGATTTCGAGCGCAGCAATGACGCCTCGTTGCCGCTGATGGACCTAACCGACCACATCATCCTGCCGCTTGCCTACGCCGTTTCCCTCACCGGCGCCGACGGCCCGGACCAGGCGGTTCGCGCTTTGATGCGCACGCCCGGCCGTTCCCTCGCCTGCGTGACCGACAGCGAACGCGGATCATGGTACGCGTTCGCGGACGACCTTCCCGGCAAGGTGCGCAGACAGTACGCGTTTCGCGCCCGCAAAGTGGTGGACACTACCGGGTGCGGCGATGTTTTCCATGGGGCGTATGCGGCCGGATTGGTGAAAGGGTTGCCGCCCGGGGAGCGCGTCCGCCGCGCGTCCGCCGCCGCCGCGCTCAAGGCGGAGAAGCAGGGCGCGCAGTCGGGCGCACCTACGCTCGAGGAATTGGAGGCGTTTTTGCGGGAAGCCTGAAATATTGACCGGTGGGCACTCGAACCGCCGAAAGCTGCGCGGGGAAAAGCGCGCCAGCCTCAAGCCGCGCCGCTTTCCGGAGTTCTTCGCCGCAGTTTGCGGCGGGTGTACGACAGGATGGCGCGGCCGAAGATCAGAATAAGCACGATCCCGCCCCACATCGCGGTCACCATGTACGGGTCCATGCGCATCAGGTTGAACCCGCTCGAGATGAACTGCAGGATAAAGGTCGCGATGATCACCGACGCCAGGCGCCCGAAGCCGCCGTTCGGATCGACGCCGCCCAGGAAGCAGGCCAGCACCGCCACCAGGACGTACGATTCGTAATAATTGGCCTTGATCGAATTCAATTGCCCGATCATCACCAGCGAGGTCAGCGAAGCGAAAAGGGCGGAGACGACGTACTGGATGACGGTGATCTTCATGATGTTCACGCCGGAGAATTTGGCCGCCGTCTCGTTCGCGCCCATCATGTACAGCGAGAAGCCGAAGCGCGTCCGGTTCAGAAGCAGCCAGGCGACGATGCAACTCAGGATGAACAAAATCATCGGTATGGGGATGGCCCACGGAAAATCTACGCCCCACGACGCGAGAACGCCCTTCAGGTTGTCGGTGCCGATCCTGGTGAGATGGGCGGGGAATCCGGAGATCGTGTAGCCCCGGGTCACGGCCTCGTTGACGCCGATGATGAAGGTCATGGTTCCGAGGGTCACCAGCAGCGCCGGAATGCGCAGCCAAGCCACCATAACCCCGTGGAAGACGCCGATAAGCACGCTGATGACGATTCCGGCGGCGATCGCCAGGACGACCTGGAAGACGCTTGCGCTCTTCATGTCGTTCCTGACCAGCGATTCGCTCCCGGTAAGCCAGCTTAACGCGACGCAAATGACGAGTCCGTTGAGGTTGGCGTTGGAGACGATGGCGAGGTTGATGCCGCCGGTGAGCATGGCGAACATCATGCCGACGGCGAGGAAGCCGATGATCGGCAGCTGGGACGCCATCGAGCGGATGTTGTACAGGTCGACGTACTTGCCGCCGTTCAGCAGATACATGAACAGGAACACCAACACCATGGTGACGAATAGGGAAAGTGTGGCGCCGCCGAAAAACTCCTTCAACTTGTTGAACATGTGCTTTTCCCCGCTCTAGGCTTGGCCGGACGGAATCTGGTCGACCTGGACGCGCACCTTCTTGCCTTCCTGGCGCTTGAGCTGGAGCGCGTTTCCGGCGACGGCGATGAGAATGACCAGCCCGGTGAAGACCTTGTAATAATACGACGGAATTTTAAGCAGCGTCAAGCTGTTGGACAGGACGGCGAAAAGGAGTACGCCGAGGAACGTACCCTGGATCGATCCCTTGCCGCCGGTAATGGCGGCGCCGCCGAGGATCACGGCCGCGATGATCTGCAGTTCCTTGCCGACGATCGAGTTCGGAATCACCGATCCGGCGATCGAGACGTCGACGATGGCGGCGAAGCCGGCGATCGCCCCCATCGCCCCGTACACGAACAGGGTGGTGAGGAAGATGTTGAACCCGATGCGCTCGGCCGAGATCCGGTTGCCGCCGACGGCGAAGACGCTTCTGCCGAGCCGGGTGTACTTCAGGAAGAGCGCGACGACGATTCCGAGGACGATCCACAGGAAGGTCACCCAGGTGAGGCCATAGGGCGTGCCGTCGGGCTTGTGGAACTCGATGATGCGGGCGTAGGAAAAATTGCGGTAGTACGCCGGAAGGTCGTGAATGAGATCCCCCCTGGTGACCACGTACATGATGCCGTAGTAAAGATTCTGGGTGGCGATGGTGACCATGATCGGGGGAATCTTGAAGAAATGGATCACCACGCCGTTGAGGCAGCCGAGGATCAGGCCGAAAAGGACGGCGAGGACGATGGCGACCCAGATGTACCCGGCGCTTTGCCAGCGGAACACCAGGAGCGCGACCACCGTGTACTGGGCGGCTTGGGCGATCGCGGTGAAGGAGATGTCGAATCCGCCCGAGACGATGACCATGAACATCCCGAGGGAGAAAATGCCGAGCACGGTGAAGGACTTCAGGAGGTCGGTGATGTTTTCGAAGCTGAGAAAACTGGGGTTTACCCAGGTGATGGCGATGGAGAGCGCCGCGAGGACGCCTACCAGGAACCATTCGTGCCGATTGAAGAAGTATCGTCGCATGTGTTTTTCCCCGTTGTTCCCGTCAACAATCAGCGCTGCCGGAGAATCCCGCATTCATCGCGCGTCCGCCCCCGCCCGCTTTGCCGCCGCCCGGCGTCCGGCGGCCGAAACGCGGCGCCTTCGCGGCTGTTCGCGGTCCATTGCCGGCCGGCGATCGAATTACACGCCCACGCCGCGGAACGAGGTGCTGCCGGACATTTCGAGGGCGCCTCTGAGGTCGGCCTCGGTTATCTTCTGCGCGTCGAATTCGCGGATCATCCTGCCGTTGCGCATGACATAGATGCGGTCGCAATTCGAGAGCAGTTCCGGCATTTCGTCGGAGATCATGAGAATCGCCATGCCTTTGCCCGCGCTCTCGCGGATCGTCTCGTAAAGCGCGCTTTTGGCGCCCACATCGATGCCGACCGTAGGGCTGTCCAGGATGAGGATGGCCGGGTTCATCGCCAGCCATTTGGCGACCACCACCTTCTGCTGGTTGCCGCCCGAAAGCACCCTGGCGGATTTCCGCGAGCTGTCGGTCTTGATTCCCAAATCCCTGATCCACCGCTCCGACATGCTTTGCATCGCTTTTCTGTCGATCAGCCGCGACTTTTTGAGATAGTCGTCCTGGGTGGCGAGCACGATGTTGTCGCCGATGGCGTGGTCCATGACCAGTCCCTGAAGCAACCGGTCCTCGGGGACGTAGGCGATTCCCCGGGCCATGGCGTCGTCCACGGATTCGATTCTCGATTCCCTGCCGTTCACGAAGATTTTTCCCGAATCGGCCGGCGCGATGCCGAACAGCGCGAGCGCCAGTTCGGTGCGCCCCGATCCGAGCAGTCCGGAAAGGCCGACGATTTCGCCCATCTTCACCGTAAGCGAAACGTCGGCGAAATTGTTCTTCTTGGTCAGGCGCTCCAAGCGCAGCGCTTCGTCCGGCTTCGCGGAGGACGAGGTTTTCCGCTCGAAAGTGAGGCTCTTGCCGAGCATCATGGCCTCGAGATCCCCGACGGCCAGGTTTTTAGCCGCTTCGGCGCCGACGAGGCCGCCGTCCCGCAGCACGGTCACCCGATCGCAGATCTCCAGTACCTCGTCCAGTTTGTGGCTGATGAAAATGAACGATATGCCTTTCTCCTTCAGCCTGCCGAGAATTCCGAAAAGCTGGAGGATTTCCTTTCTGGTGAGAGCGGTGGTGGGCTCGTCGAGGATGAGGAGCCGGGTCTTGTTGGTGAGGGCGCGTGCGATGGCGATGAGCTGCTGTTTGGCGATGGGCAGCATCTCCACCAGATCGTAGGGGTTGATCGCGACGCCGAGCCCGTTCAGGGCGTCTATGGCGGTCTGGATGTATTTATTGGGATTGACGAACTTGCCGGGATCGCTGACCACCTTTCCCATATAGATGTTTTCCACCACCGTGAGGTTGGGGAACAGGGAAAGGTCCTGGTAGATGACGCTGATGCCGCTCACGCTCGAGAAAAACGGCGAGTTGTCGGTCACCAGCCGCCCGTCCAGCCGGATTTGGCCCTCGTCCGGCGTGTAGACGCCGGCGATGATCTTCATCAGCGTGGACTTGCCGGAGCCGTTTTCCCCGACCAGACCGTGGACTTCGCCTTCCTCGACGGTGAAGTCCACCCCCTTGAGGGCATGGACGCCGTCAAACGATTTCCGGATGCCTTTGAGCTCGAGAAAAGTCATGCCGAATACTCCGTTCTTCACTGTGCGGAGTTGACCTTGAAAAGGCCGGGCGCGGATTTCCGCGCCCGGCCGGCGATGCGATTCTTCTAGAATTCGTACTGCTTGTAGTTGTCCTTGGTGACGACCAGCATGTTGTCGAAGAGGATGTTGTTGCCCTTGATGACCTTGATCGGGCCGAGGCCGGGAACTTCCATGCCGACCTTGATCTCGCCCGCTTTGCCGTCCAGGACCAGTTTGGCGATATAGACGCAGGCGTAGGCGGCCTGGCCCGGATCCCACAGGATCGAGGCGTCCATGGACCCGTCCTCAAGGAAGCTGCCCACTTCCTTCGGCGTGCCGCCGGCGACCATCTTGATCTTGTCGTTCATGTTCTTTTCGCGGAGGGCGAGGCCGGCGCCGGGGCCGCCCTGGCTGCCGACTATGAACATGCCCTTAAGGTTCGGATAGGTCTGGAGGATGTCGAGGGTGGCTTGGCGGGAGAGGTTGCGGTCCTCGGCGACGGGGAACTTATCGCCGACCATCTTCATCTTGGGGAAGTGCTTCTTCTGGTAGGCGACGCCGGAGTCGACCCACATGTTGTGGGCGGGGACGGTCAGCGAGCCGACGAAACAGACGTATTCGCCCTCTTCGCCCATGCGTTTCGCGAGTTCCTTCATCTGCGTTTCGCCGTAGACGACGTTGTCGAACAGTTCGACGTTCCAGTCCGCCCCCTCCTGGCTTTCGGATTCGTGGGTCACCACCACCATGCCGCGTTCCTTGGCGCGCCGGAAGGCGGGAACGACGGAGTTGGCGTCGTTGGGGACGACGATGAGGGCGTTGACGCCCTGGGCGATGTTGTCTTCGATGATGCGGACCTGCTGCGCCTCGTCGGCTGCCGCCGGTGCCTGCTGATAGACTTCGACGCCGAATTTCTTGCCGCTCTCGATGAGTCCTTCCTCGAAGCGGTTGAACCATAACGCGCGGAGCTTCGGGACAGACACCACGGTGTACTGGCCGGCCATCGCGACCGGCGCGAGAAACGCGAGCGCCACCAGGCCCAAAAGCATTTTTCTCATGTTCGTCTCCCTATGGCAAATGATGCAACGTTCGGCAACTCACCTGAGTTCGCCCAAGAATTCCGTAGCTACGGCAATTACAAGCCGATAACCGCTTACGCGCAACGCCCAATGCGCGATGTGACGAAATTTCCGCATCCAGCGGCGCAGCCTATTTCGCGGGATAAACGTAATCCGAGCCGCCGACGTCGCCGTTGTTGCCGAGTTCGATAATGAGCCCGGCGCATTTCTCCTCGGTGTCGAGGTAGAAGTAACGATCCTCGCCGATTCCCCCGGATTGGATCACCCCGTAGCCTTTTGCCGCGTAGTCCCCGACCGCCCGCTCCACGTCCTTGAAATACAATTTCAGGTGATGGAGCCCTTCGCCGTGCTTTTCCAGGAACTCGTTGTATACGCTCCTTCCGGTGAGCGGCTGCATCAGTTCGTACTGCACGTCGCCGCACCAGGCGCAGGCGCAGGCGAAAGTGTGGTTGCCCGGCTTGCCGCGCACCATGGGGTTGATGTGTCTTTCCCTGGTGAAGGTGAAGACATCGAAGGGGCCGATCCCGAAATCGCGGTAAAAGACGTCCATGGCGTCTTCCAGGTCGGCGACCACGTGCCCGATCTGCATCAGGTCGCCGTCCCGCAGGGGGCGCTTGACGTATTCCGGCGAAGAGGCGCCCGGGGGATAGACGCGATCCGGGGGTGGGACGCTGCCCGCGTTGCCTATCTCGATGGTGACGCCGTGCGCCTTACTCTCGGTGTCGAGATAATAAAACAGGTCGTCGCCGATGCCGCCGGACTGCTTGACCGGGTAGCCCTTCCTTTCGTACGCCGCGACCTCGCGCTTGACGTCGTCGTAATAGATTTTGATGTGTTGCAGTCCCTCGCCCCGGTGATCGGCAAGGTGTTCGTCGTAAATGCTCTTGCCTTCGAGCGGCTGCATCAGCTCGAACTGCGCCCCGCCGACCCAGGCGGCCGCGCAGAGGTAGACGTGGTTCGAGGGCTTGCAGCGCAGCATGGAGTCCTTGACCTTGCGGTCGTCAAAGAGATGCACGTCGAAGGGGCCGATCCCGAAGTCGCGGTTGAGCGTCTCCATCTGCCTGTCGATGTCCAGCACCACTTGGCCGAGCTGCATGATCGCGCCGTTCTTGAACATGGTTTTCTCCACTTCGATCGCCTTACGCGAACTCGTGCGGCAGGCCTTCCAGGTTGGTGTGGCGCTCCTGCATAGTTTTCAGCGAAATGCCCCGGCGTTCGATAAGCATCATCACCACGATGTCCGTGAACAGCAACAACGCCTGTTCCAGCAGGGAGGCCATCGGCTGGATGGACGGCACCTCGTTGGGCGCCCCGAAGATCTGGCCGGGCAATTCGACGATGAAATCGGCGAGCTTGGCCTGCGGCGTGTCGAGGCAGGGGGTGATCAGCGCCACTTTCGCGCCGGCCTTTTTCGCCTGCTGGATGACGTTGAGCTCGACGTTGTTGGCGCTGCAATGGCCGATGAGCAGGTCGCCGGGACCGATCGCGGGAGTGACGGTGTCGTACACCACATGCGTCGGGAAGCCCATGTGCGCCAGGCGCATCGCGAAGCCCCGCACCGAAAGTTGGCACCTGCCCATGGAAAACAGCTGGATCTGCTTGGCGTCGACGATGTAGTCGATCAGGGTATCCACCGCCTTGGGATCGACCCGGCTCAGCACGGTTTCATTTTCCGCGATGACCTTTTTTACGATTTCCTGGTAGGTCATGAGCTGCTCCTCTCTGGAGAAAGACGCCCGGATCCTCCGGACGCTGGAACGTTAAGGAAATGGAGAACGGCCAAAAGGCGGGGAACGACCCGCTTTTCCCATGTCATGCCCGGAGCGTCGGATGGAACCGGCCGGCGCGACCGGAGGTTGAAATCGCGTATTTTCCCGAAACGCCTTGGGCGCCCGGTCCGACGGCATTCGGCGATATTTGAAAAACGCCGCAAGGAGGAACCGCTCATGGCGGTCTTCCCGCCGAAAGCGGGACCGGTTCGAATCGGTCTCGCCGCAACCGGATCAGCGCTTGCCTTCGGAGCCGAGCGTATGCATCCACGAACCGATGACCTTGCGCATTTCGATTTTCGCCAGGCTCTTGGCGGTCGCCCACCACGTCTTTTTCTCGACCGTTTCCGGGACATAGACGCTGGTGAAGGCGCGGCCGATTTCGCTGGCGACGTTGACCTTGGCGATGCCCATGGTCAATGATTTCTTCAACTGGTCCTCCGGCGTACCGGAGCCGCCGTGGAGGACGAGGGGGATGGAGACGTTTTTGTGGATCGCCTCAAGAATGGAGAAATCGAAATTCGGGAGATCGCGGTAAAGGCCGTGGGCGTTGCCGATGGATACGGCGAGAAAGTCGCAGCCGCTCCGTTCCACGAATTCGGCCGCCTTCGCCGGATCGGTGAACACGTTGCCGGCGTGCTCAGCGCCCTCGGCGGTGGAGTTGTCCACCCTGCCGACGGCGCCGAGTTCGGCTTCCACCGGGATGCCGCGCGGATGGGCGAAGTCGACCGTTTTTTTGGTGAGGGCGATGTTTTGCTCGAAATCGAGGCTTGACCCGTCGATCATCACCGAAGTGAACCCCGCTTCGGCCGCCTCGACGACATCCTCGAAGCTTGGGGAATGGTCGAGATGGAGGCAGGCGTCCACGCCCACCAGGTCGGAGAGCGCCCGCGCCACCGCGACCACGCCCCTCGCCCCGAGGGCCGCGTATTCGAGGGGCGCGCAGATCATAAGGGCTGGAGATTTTCGGGCCTTGCTCTCCTCGAGGAGCGCCATGACCGATATCGCGTCGAAGGCGTCGAAACCGCCGACCGCGTATCGTCCGCGATAAGCTTTTTCCAACATTTCTTTCATGCCGATAAGCGCCATATCGTTACCTTCGGAGGATATCCCCCGGCATTGACGACTCCCTGTGGAGAATTGGGGGCGTTTCGGAAAAAAATAATCACCTGCCGAATATAATATCCCGACCCGGTTTTTTGTCAACCGGCATTTGTTCGACATATCCGAAATTCGAACATTCGCGCGTATTGCGCCGTCTATTTGGACTCGGGGGCGCTATAAGGCGGAGAAACAAGAATCCCGGGAAAGCGCGCCTGCGTTGGAGGAGTTGGAGCCGCTTCTCCCTGGCGCGCGGCGACGCCGGCTTTTCCCCGCGTCCTCAGGCTCCGCCGCGACGAAGAGGCGGCGCCGCCGGACCGGGAGCGCCGATTTCCGCTATGAACACGTTCCCGGTCAAGGGAATGGATTCGCCGGCCAGCAAACCGGGTTTGCGGTTGCCGAAGGCGACCGTTCGCACCGCCTTCACGGCGGGCCCGATCACGCCCTCGTTGCCGGACATGCCGCTGGGAAGGTCGAGCGCGACCGCCGGCGCGGAGGAGGCGTTGATCATCTCGACCGCGCGAAGCAGCGGTCCGGCGAGTTCCCCGGAAAAACCCGTACCCAGCAATGCGTCCACCACGACGTCGCAGTCCGCGAGCGCCTGTTCCAAAACCGCCGGGGAGGCGTGGGCGTCGACGACGGCGGCATGGGCGGGCGGATCGCCGAGCAGGCGGTAGTTTGCCGCCGCGTCGGGGGACAGCCGGCCGGGATCCTTCAGCAGCAGGACGGTGACGCGCTTTCCCAGCGCGGCGAGGCCCCTGGCCGCGGCGAGGCCGTCCCCGGCGTTGTTGCCGCCGCCCGCCGCGATCACGGCATGCCAATCGCCTTCCCCCATGAGATCGCATGTCGCCATCACCGCGCCGACGGCGGCGTTCTCCATCAAGCACAATCCGGGGAGCGCGTAGTCCTCAATGGACCGCCGGTCTATTTCGCGCGTCTCCTCGACGGTCAGCGTCGCGTCGTCCGCGCCGGCGGGCCTGACGAACAATGCGCCGTTCCCCGTAAGCGGCATGGACCAGGCCGATCCGGAGGGCGGGGGCGGAAGACCGCCCGTCCTTTCGCCGACCGGCGAGGGGGACAACAATCCGCTGCGCCTAAGCGGCTCCGCGAGGACGGCGCAGATCGGATCCTCCGCCGCGCCGGCGGCGAGGTGGACGGAAACGTTCGCCCCATGCCGGTCGGCCCAACGCGCGGCGGCAAGCCATGCGCCGCCGCCCGAATCGACGGTGATTTCCCACGGTTCGCCGGAACGCGGCGCGCGGTGGTGGATGATGCTCCGGCCTTGGCGCTCGGCCGCCAGCAACTCTTCAAGGTGGTCAGGCACGGCATCTCCCTTTTCGGGGACTGTTATAAGGAAATCGGGCCGACCGCCGCCCGGTTTCCTTTCAAGATTCAACGGCATTCGTTTCGATGGCTTGTTTTTCGTCAACTCGCCCTAAACCGGCGAGGCTGCAAAAACGGCGGCGCGGAAACGAACATCCTGATACTTTGCAGGGAATCAAACGGCGGTTTGTTCGATTCCCTGCAAATGCCATTCAGTTCTTTACCCAACAATAAGGGCTCATCCAGAACTGACAGCGACAACCTGGCCCTGAACTCCATTATGGCAACGCATAACCGATGAGTCCAGGTGTCGCCTTTAATATTGGACGAGCCCTGACCGGAATCGGATCGGATAAAAAAGACCAAAATTAAATTATCCCGGCCTGCGGGTGAGTCCCCTTGCGGTTGACATGCTCCTGTGGTATCCTATGTCGCTTCCGCCCCGGTTGCGCGGGCGGCAAGGGGGCGCGCCCGGAAGGGCTGTTTTTTTTTGGAGATTCGAGAATGCTGAGACTTTACAACGTGGAAAACGGGGAGCTCCGGGAAACGGGGAAATCGCCCGCCGATGTCCGCGTTTATGTCAGTCCCGACGAATTCGAGCGCCGACAATTGATCGACGGCTACAAGGTGGACGAGCACACCCTCCTGTCCTCGCTGGACCCGGACGAGCTGTCCCGACTGGAATTCGAACCCGACCATGTCGCGATAATCTTCAAGCGCCCGTGCAACCAGACCATCACCGACGGCGACGACGCGCACCTCGAATTCAAAGTGGCGTCGGTGGGCGCGTTTCTTTACGGCGACAAGCTTATCGCCATCCAGTCGCAGGATATGCCCATCTACCCCGGCGTCAAACCGGTCAACCGCGCATTCAGCCTGCGCGAGGTGCTGCTGCGCATGCTGTTCCGGACCATTACCCACTTTCTCGAACATATCCGGGCCATGAACATGATGGTCGACGCCATCGAGCGCGAGATCAACCGCTCCTTCGAAAACCGGCACCTGATCTCGCTTTTCGCGCTGGAGAAGTCGCTGGTGTATTACCTCAACGCCATCAATTCCAACGACACCCTGCTTTTGAAGATGCGCAACAATGCGGCGAAGATCGGATTTTCCGCCGAGGAGATGGAAATGCTCGACGACATCATCATCGAAAACAACCAGTGCGGCCGTCAGGCGCAGATTTACACCAACATTCTCGCCGGCATGATGGACGCGCGGGCCTCCATCGTGTCCAACAACCTCAACGTCCTCATGAAGACCCTCACCATGATCACCATTTGCCTGCAGGTTCCGACCATGGTGGTTTCGATATTCTCGATGAACGTGGCGCTTCCGATTTCCTACGACCATCCGCTGTCGTTCTGGTTTGTGATCAGCCTGTCCGTCCTCGCCCTCATGGCGTTCATGATGCTGTGGCGATGGCGAAGATGGTAAGAGGAGCCGGCGATGGCCGACGCGAAAAACGGCCCCTACCCGCCGTCGGTGATGCGATTAGTCGAGGAGTTCGCCAAGCTGCCGGGAATCGGCAGGCGTTCGGCCGAACGCCTGGCGTTCCATGTCCTTTCCGCCCCGCGCGACGAGGCGTTGGCGCTGGCGTTGGCGGTCCGCGACGCCAAGAGGAATCTTCGCGCCTGCTCCCGCTGCTTTAATATCGCCGAAGGCGAATTGTGCGCCGTGTGCGCGGATGCAAGCCGCGACACCGGCGTTTTTTGCGTGGTCGAGCTTCCCCGCGACCTTATCGCCCTCGAAAAAGCGGGCGTCTACCGCGGCGTTTACCACGTGCTGCAGGGACGGATTTCGCCCGCGCAGGGAGCGGGTCCCGACGAGCTCCGGATTCGCGAACTCTTCGCCCGCATCGAGAAGCAGGCGGACGGCGGCCATCCCGTCCGCGAGGTGATTCTCGCCACCCGGCCGAATCTCGAAGGCGACGCGACGGCAGAGTACCT
>JAISXA010000180.1 GCA_031270685.1 Planctomycetota bacterium | reverse complement strand
GCCAGCGCGGAACCGAATGTCGGCAAGATGTTTTCCCTCCCGATCAGGTCGGCGATGCCGAAGCGGTTCAAATCCTTCATGACCGGCTCCCGCACCCCGCAAAGGTATACGCTGCGGCCCTGCCGCCGCATGAACTGGAGCGAATCGCGGAAGTACCGGATGCCGGTCGAGTCGATGAACGGCACGTGCCGCATGCGGATGACGACCGCTTGGGAGGCGGCGCCGATGTTCTGCAGCACCTGCTGGTATTGGCGGGAGGCGGCGAAAAAGAACGGCCCGCTGATCTCGAAGACGTCGATCTCGCGCGGAATGTCGCGGTAATCCTCGACCATGTCCCCGCCGCGTTCCGTCCCGCCGGACGAGGTGACGCTGAACACCGCGCCCAGCTTGGCGGTGCGCTGGATGAACAGGAAGGCGGCGAGGATCATGCCGATTTCGATCGCCGCCGTCAGGTCCACGAGCACGGTGAGCAGGAACGTGGTCAGCAGGACCGCCGCTTCATACGCCGGCGCCCGTATCAGCGAGAGGAACGCCCGCCATTCGCTCATGTTGTACGCCACGACCATGAGTATCCCGGCCAGACAGGGCAAAGGGATGAGCGCCGCGTATTCGCCCAGCGCCAACATGATCGCGAGCAGCGCGACCGCGTGGACCATGCCGGCCACCGGGGTGCGGCCGCCGCTGCGCACGTTGGTGGCGGTGCGGGCGATGGCGCCGGTCGCGGGGATGCCGCCGAAGATCGGGGCCACGAGATTGGCGACGCCCTGCGCGATCAATTCCGTGTTGGAACGGTGGTTGCCGCCGATCATGCCGTCGGCGACGACGGCGGAAAGAAGGGATTCGACCGCTCCCAGGAGCGCGATGGTGAAGGCGGGCTGGACGTAATTGACCAACTGCCGCCATTCGAATTCCGGGAACGCGAGGCTGAACGCGGAGGGAATGGCGGAGAACCGCGAGCCGATGGTGGCCACCGGAAGCGTAAACGCGGCTGTCGCGGCCGTCGCCGCGAGGATGGCGATCAGCGAGCCGGGAAGCCTGGGAAACAGTTTCCGCCCCACCTGCATGATGCCGACAGTCGCCGCCGCCATGACCACCGCCCAGGGATTGGCGTCGGCGAGGCGCGGAACATAGCCGCTCCACTTGCCGATGAACGACGCGGACGATTCCGCCGGGTTCACCCCCAGCGCGTCGCCGACCTGGGTGGTGAATATGGTCACGGCGATGCCGCTGGTGAAGCCGACGATGACCGGATGCGGGATGAATTTGATGACGTTTCCCAATCGGAGCAGCCCGAAGCAGACGAGAAACGCCCCCGCCAGCATGGTGGAGACGAGGAGTCCGTGGAACCCGTATTGCGCCGAAACGCCGGAGACGATGACGATGAAGGCGCCGGTGGGCCCGCCGATCTGGACGCGGCTGCCGCCGAGAAGGGAAATGAGGAACCCCGCGGTCACCGCCGTAACCAGGCCCTTGTCCGGCGGCAACCCCGAAGCCACGGCGAAGGCTACGGCCAGCGGCAGCGCGACTACGCCCACAATGGTTCCGGCGGCGACGTCGTTTAGAAACTGGGTTTTCCAATAGTCGCGGGTGAGGGTGGACAGGATTTTCGGATAGAAGAAATCCTTCCAGGTCCGCTTGCGGGGAGGTTCGATCGCCCGCGTGTCCGGCGCCAGCCCGGCGGCCTGGCGGACGAAAGCGCGGACGCTGTGGGTTTGATCCGGGGGACGTAGTTGCCGCTGATCCGACATGGAGAACGCCTGCTTCTGGTCCGCATCATACTTGTCCAACGCCGACAAGCGGTCGGCTTCTCCCGGTGGCAATTCAATGTCGGGCATAACCGCCGATTACTCCTTTTCATTCCATCCAAAGTTTAAATGACTTCGGTTCTCAGCCGGCGCCGTCCCGTTCCGCCGCCCGGTCGAGGGCGGAGGAGAGAATGGCGAGGCCTTCCTCGAGTTCCGCCTGTTTGCTGTTGAGCGCGGGCAGCAGGCGCAGCACCGTCCGGTGCGTGCAATTGATGAGCAAACCGTTGTCGCGGCAATCGGAAACGACGTCCGCGCCCGGAATGTCCAGCTCGATGCCGACCATGAAACCGGCGCGGCGCGTCGCCTTGACCCGGGGATTGCCGGAGAGTCCGGCCAGTTTGCCGTCCAGCCACGCGCCCAGCGTGATGACGTTGCCGATGATATCCTCCTCCGCCATTATTTTGAAAGCGGCGACGCCGGCCGCGCAGCCGAGCGAATGCCCGCCGAAGGTGGAGCCATGAGTTCCGGGCTTCAGGAACCCGGATAGTTCCGGTTTGGCCAGCATCGCCGCCATGGGCATGCCGCCCGCGATGGCCTTGGCGGCGGTGAGGATGTCCGGCGTGACGCCGTAACGCTGGTAGCCGAACCAGGCGCCGAGGCGGCAGGGTGCGGTTTGCACTTCGTCGAAAATCAGCGCCAGGCCGTGTTGATCGCAGATTCCGCGCAATCCTTCGAGGAATTCCCTGGTCGCCGGGATCACCCCGCCCTCGCCCTGGACCGGTTCGACCATGATCGCGCAGGTCTTGTCGTCCACCAGCTCCTTGACGGAATCGACGTCGTTCATCTTCGCGTAGGCGAAACCGGGGACAGTGGGCTCGAACCCCTTCCGGTACTCCGGATGGCCGGTCGCGCTGACCGCGCCCAGGGTGCGCCCGTGGAACGAGCGCTCCATGGCGACGATCCCGAACTTCGGCTGATGCGACAGGCGGGCGAGCTTGATCGCCGCTTCGTTCGCCTCCGCGCCGGAGTTGCAGAAAAAGACCTTGAATCCGGGAGCGCGGGAGACTATCGCCTCGGCGAACGCGCCCTGCTCTTCGCTGTAAAAATGGTTGGCGACGTGGATGAGTTTGGCCGCCTGCGCCTGGATCGCCGCAACAATCCCGGGGTGGCAATGCCCGAGGCCGCCGACGCCCCATCCGGGAAAGAGGTCGAGGTAGCTTCGCCCCCCGCTGTCCCACACCCGGCTTCCCGCGCCGCGCACGATGCATATGGGCTGGCGCGCGTAATTGGCGATGACGTTGTCGGCGAACCGCCGCTCGATCTCTTCGAAGGTCATGGTTGTTGCCTTTCCAGGACGATTTCCGTGCCTATGCCGGATATGGTGAAAATTTCAAGGAGTAGCGCGTGGGGCAGGGCGCCGGCCACGATGTGCGCCTTGTCGACCCCGCCTTCGAGCGCGAAGACGCAGGCCTCGACCTTGGGAATCATGCCGCCGGCGACGACCCCGCCGCGGACCAGCTCCATGACTTCCCGCCGGTCGAGGTGCGGGAAAATGGCCGCGGGATCGTTCTTGTCCCGGTAGATGCCGGAGATGTCGGAGATGAACACCAGCTTTTCCGCGTGCAGGTCGCGCGCGATCTGCGCGGCGGCGGTGTCGCCGTTCACGTTGTACAGGACGCCGGACTCGCGGCCGCAGCCACAGGCCAGCGGCGCGATCAGCGGCAGGCGCTCCTTGCCGTCCGGCCAATGGCGCTGCTCGAAAGCGTTGTGGATCGGCGTCGCATCGATGGCCACCGGTTCGCCGACAAAACCGAGGTCGACGCCGGGCGCTTCCGGAAGGGTCTTTTTTATCGCCCGGAGAAACGCGTGGTCGCGGCCGTTGAGGAGAAACCCGAGGCCGCCGGCTTCCCGCAGCAGCCCGAGCAATTCCCGGCCGACTTCGTCGCAAAGCACCCGCGCCACGATATCGATCGCCGCCGCGTCGGTGACGCGCTGGCCGTGGATGAAGCGGGCCGAGCGGCCGCTTTCCTTCATCGCCCCGGAGATCTTCCTGCCGCCGCCGTAGACGATGACCGGACGGATGCCGACGGCGAGCAGGATCTGGCAGTCGGTGAAGATGCTTTTAAGGATCTCCGGATCGTCCTGCGCCGAGCCGCCGAGCTTGACGACGACGAACCGGTTCTTGAACCGCTTTATGTACGGCAGGGCCTCGGTGAGCGCCTGCGCCTTTTTCCGCGCTTCTTCCATCATGGCCTGATTCCAAGCAATATCCGGGGCGGAAAATCCGCCCCGGCAAGAAAACGCTATCCCGGCGGCGCACGCTTGTCAAGTCGCGGCCGCGTCATTCCCCGCATTGTCCGCGGAGGTTCATGTCTTTCATGAGCGGCCCGATTCCCGGCCGGATCCGTTTGTACAGCGCGGCCGATTCCCGGTAATAGGCGTGGCGCCCGGCGTCGGGGGCGAACACCCGCCCGCGCCTGACCCAGGCCGCCGCCGCCTCGTCGAGGCCGGCGAACATTCCCGCGCGCATCGCCGCGAGCATCGCCGCCCCGGCGAGACTGCCTTCGCCCGTCTCCAGGCGCTCGAAGGGGACGCCGAGAACGTCGGCGCGGAGCTGGAGCCAGTTGTCGGAACGGGACGCGCCGCCGCTGGCGAGGAACACGTCCGGGGTCATGCCCATGCGCTTCATGGCGGCTATGGCGTCCACGAAATAGAGCGCCGTGCCTTCAAGAAAGGCGCGGTACATGTCACCCCGGGTGGTGGCGGTCTTGAGGCCGACGAACAGCCCCGAGGTCGCGCCGTCGTACCTGGGCCATTGCGGCGCCTCGTTGTGCGGGAAGAACAGGATGTTCGTCGGCTTCCCCGGCATCTCCGCCTCGAGCCGGGCGTGAACCGTCTTGTTGTCCAGGCCGGACCATTCCGGCGCGAAGACGTTGCGGAACCACTGCGACAGCAGGCCGGAATGATGGTAGAGAAACGCCGCGTACAAGCCGTCGACGACGTGGTTCTCGAAATTGTGGATCTCGTTGAGGAAGGCGGCGGGGTCGGACGGCCATTCGAAGACGGGACAGTAGGTTTCGTAGGTGCCCGCTCCGAGCACGGCGAGTCCGCTGCGGGTACAGCCGCAGCCAAGCGCGTTGCAGCACTGGTCGTGGCCGCCGGCGACGATTTCCACCGGCCCCTCGATCCCGAATTCGGCGAGCAGGTCGGGCGAGACCTCTCCAACCTTGACGCCGCCCTTCACGATGCGGCCGAGTTTTTCCCTCGCTATTCCGGACCATTCAAGCAGGCGGTCCGACCAGTCGCATTTTTTGATGTCCAGCAAAAGCGTCCGGTTGGCGAGCGAGTTGACCGCGTAGGGTTCGGCGCCCAGCATAAAGCCGATGAAATCCCCGAAAAGAAGTATCTTGTCGCTTTTCGCGAACATTTCCGGCATGTGGTCCTTCAGCCACATTACCTTCGCGTAGGAGAAGTAGGGACCGATGAAGTTCGGGTTGATCCGGAACAGCGCGTCCTGGCCGATGTCCCGATCGAGTTTTTCCGCGTATTCCATGCCGCGGACGTCGTAGGAAAGAAGGCAGGGCCCGGCGACCGTCCGGTCCATGCGCACCGGGACCATGGTCTCGCCCATGGAACTGAACGAAACCGCCTTGATGCCGCCGGTTTTGCCCCTGGCCGCGCCGATCGCCTCCGCGACGGCCTCCTTGATCCTTTTCCAGGCGTCGGCGGCGTCGAGCTCGGCGTAGCCGGGCTTGGGCGAAAGAATCGGATATTCGCGCCCGGCTGACGCGACCAGGCCGGCTTCCGAAAACACCCCGACCTTGCAGGCCGACGTTCCGGCGTCGATTGACAATACGCTCATGTTTTCCCCCTCGGGTCTTCGGCGTCCGTATAAAGCGGGCGCGAAGCCGACCGCGACCGATTGATTCGGCCTCACCGCCCCGCACTGGTCACAAACAGGTGCGGAACCCCGCCGGCCTTGCGCAGGCCGGCGTCGGCGAGGCACGCTTCCGTGAGACCCTCGAGATACAGGTATCCGCCCGGGTTCAGGACCGCCTTGAGATTCTCAATGATAAGTTTTTGTCCGTCCGTGTCGTAGTATTGGAGCACATGGTTGCAAACGATGAAAAAGAACGTATGCTTTTTCGGCCGTTTGCGCATGTCGAAGAGGCTGAACCGGCACGAGGCGAGCAATTCCTCCCCCATCCGCACCTGGTGCGGGCCGATTTCGGCGTAGCGGTCGAGCAGTAGCCAGTAATTCCGCCCGAAGGCGTCCCTTGACGGGCGGCCGTACACGCCCAGCCTGGCCTCGCCGATTCTTTGCGGATTGATGTCGGTGCCGAAGGCTTCGAACAGCGGGCGGCGTTTGGCGCGTTCGAATTCGTTCAGTGCGATCATCGCCATCGAATACACCTCTTCGCCGCTCGAGCAGCCTGTGCTCCATATGGAGAACCTGGCCCGTTTCGATTCGAAGTACGCCGGCAACACCGTTTTGGCGATCGCCGCGAAGATCCCGTCGTTCCGGAACAACCGGGTGGCGGTGGTGGCTTTCGCTTGCCGCTCGTCGAGGAAGACTTTCGACAAGTCGTCCTGGATGGACAGCGGATTGGTGGCGCGGCAGGAAATGCGATCCCCGGGGGCGGCCGGCCGCGCGGACGCCGGCCGATTGGTGAAAGCGAATTCTTCCGGACTCGATCTGGCGTTCGCCATATGTCTCCCGAAAACGCGTCCGCTGCGGATGGGGATGGTTCATAATGCGCCGCATCCGCCGCCCAGTAGGCAAAAGACGAAACCGTGGAGGATTGAAGGAAATTCAGCGGCGGTCCGACTGATTTTCTTCAAAAGCCCGCCAACGGAAACATACCGAATTTTCCGGTTCCATGCAAGAATGGGATGGCGGCGTTTTCGCCCGCCGGCCGGGAGGCCGGCACTTGGGTTTTGACAACTTCGATCAGACAAGGATAATAGGCTGTCGACGGCCACAGGGTTGCGGAGCCACAGGAAGGGACATGACGGAGCGGCAGTCGACTTTCACCAGGAATCGTCCGGGCATCCGGCAATATCAGACGGCGTTGGCGGAGGCGTTGGATTCCGAACCGCCCGTCGTAGTCCTTTATGGAGAGTCGGAATTCCTGCGCGTCGAGGGAGTGCGCCGGATTCGCGACGCGTGGCGCGCCCGCCACCACGGCGGAGAAGTCGTGACCCTCGCCGCCGATCCGGGTTTGGCGAAACCGCTGGGGTTTTCGGGCCTTATGGCGGAACTCGGCGGGAAAAGCCTGTTCGCGCGGGAAAAACTGGTCGAACTCAGGCGCGGCGAAAAGCTGTTCTTTCCAACCGCCGGAAAGCGCGACGACGCCCCGGAAGACGCTCCGGGTTCCTCTCCCGGCAAGGAAAAGGGATTCCTCGAATATCTCGCTTCGCCGTCCGGATCGAATCGGCTCGTCGTCGAAAGCGCGACGCTGCCCCAGAACCGGGTGATCGGCAAGCGGCTGACGGAAGCCGCCAGGCTGGTCCCGTGCCCGGCGGTGTCGCCGCGCGAGGCGGGCGACTGGCTTCGGGAGCGGGCAGCCGCCGGAGGACGGCGCATGGACCCGGAAGCCGTCGAACTACTGGTGCGGGCGCACGGAACCGCGCTCGGGTCGTTGGCGTCCGAGCTTGACAAGCTGGAGCTGTACGTCGGCGACGCGGGATCGATCGGCGTTCGGGACGTTGGAGAGTTTCTCACCGGAACAGTGGAGTTCGATATCTTCGGGCTCACCAACGCCGTCGAGGCGCGGAATCTCCGGGAGGCGCTTTCCTTCGCGCGCAGAATCGCGGTGGAGGGATCCCGCGACCAAAAGGGCAAGAAGGACGACGGGGAGCATTCCGCGCAACGGGCGCTCGCCATGCTCGGGTCCGCGGCGCTCGGCGTTCTCCGGGCGAAAACCGTTCTCGCCGGGGGAGGGGATGCGAGAGCGCTCGCGGATGCGGCGGGCGTCTCTCCCTGGCGTGCGGAACGGCTGTTGGCGGCGGCGCGCAATTTCCAGTTGCCCGAGATCCGCGGCTTGGTCGACCTGGTGGCGGGAGAGATCAAGAAAGCGCACGCCACCGGCGGCGACGCGCCATTGTCGTTGGAGACGGCCGCGGCGCGATTGACGATGAAAAAACGATGAATGCCGAATGCCGCGCCGCATTCCCGCCGCCGCGCGTCCGCCTTTGGGGTCCATGGCCGCTTTGCGGCGGCATATTCGCCGCGCGGGTGATCGTTCGTCACTCATCCTGAACCGGGAGAAGACATGCCGGTCCGCGAAAAGTTTCTCAGCGCCGTCGACCTGGAGACGGTGCCGCTTATCCGCACGCGCATGTTGGTGATCGGGTGCGGCATCGCCGGGCTTTCCGCCGCGCTCGCCGCCTCACGCCGGGGCCCGGTGGCGCTGGCGACGAAAAGCGCGTTCATGGAAAGCAACACCACCTACGCCCAGGGCGGCATCGCCGCCGCGCTCGCGGAGGACGACCGCATCGAGCTGCACGTCCGCGACACCCTGGAGGCGGGCGCCGGCCTGTGCGACGAGGCGGCGGTTCGGCTCATGGCCGAGGAAGGGCGCATCCGCTGCCGGGAGCTGGTCGAGATGGGAACTCCCTTCGACCGGATCGACGGGGATCTCGCGTTCACCCGGGAGGGCGGGCATTCCAGGCGGCGGATCCTTCACGCCGACGGGGACGCCACCGGCAGGGCGATCACCGCGACCCTGCTTGACCGGGTGTCCCGCACGCCGAATATCCATACCTTGGAGAATCACTTCGCCATCGATCTGCTGCACCATGACGGCGCCTGTTTCGGGGCGCTGTTCCTCGACACCAATTACGGCCGCCTGCTGCGGGTGGAGGCGTCCGCGACCGTGGTCGCGACCGGCGGACTCGGGCAAGTGTTCCGTGAAACCACCAATCCCGCCGTCGCCACCGGAGACGGCTGCGCCTTGTGCTATCGCGCCGGCGCGACCCTGGAGGACATGGAGTTCGTCCAGTTCCATCCCACCACCCTGTACCTTGCCGGCGCTCCGCGTTTTCTCATCAGCGAGGCGGTGCGCGGCGAGGGCGCCCACCTCGTCAACCAGGCCGGCGAGCGCTTCATGCGCCGCTACTCCAAGGCGGGGGAACTGTCGCCGCGCGACGTGGTGAGTCAGAGCATTTTCAAGGAGCTGAACCGCACCGGCGAGTCGTACGTTTCCCTTGATCTGCGGCATATCGACCCGGCGTTGATCGGGAAACGTTTCCCCAACATCATGTCGGTGTGCGCCGAATACGGGCTGGACATCCGCCGCGATCCCATCCCGGTCCGCCCGGCGGTGCATTACATGATGGGCGGCGTGCGCACCGATCTCGACGCGAAGACGGATATCGGGAATCTTTACGCCGCCGGGGAGGTCGCCTGCACCGGGATTCACGGGGCGAACCGCCTGGCCTCGAATTCGCTCCTGGAAGGACTGGTTTTCGGGCATCGCGCCGGATTGGCCGACGCGCCCGAATCCACCCCCGCGTTCCCGGTCAACCGCCTCGAACGGAATATGCCGCCGAAAGGCGCTCGGCTGGACGTGGAGGACGTCAGCCGGTCGCTGAAGGCGCTGACCTGGCGCAATCTCGGCGTGTACCGCAACGGCATCCATCTGCTGGAAACGGTGGAGACGCTCAAGGCGTGGATGCGCTATGTTCTCGCCGAGCAGTTCCAGATGCGCCCCGGTTTCGAAGTCCAGAACATGCTCACCGTAGCGATGACCATCGCCGAATCGGCGCTCGGCCGCGCCGAGAGCAGGGGAGCGCACCAGCGGAGCGACTATCCGGAGACCAGCCCCGACTGGGCGCGCCACAGCCTGACAGCCATAGACAAGGACGCCCCCTGATGCCGATTCGACGTTGTGCGTTTGCCCTGGGCGCGTTTTTCGCCGTCGCGATCCCGGCGCTCGCGTCCGCGGCCGATTCGGGCGCGGAGGCCGCGCCGCCGGCTTCCGCGCCGAAAAGCGTCTGGAGCGGCCTCGCCGGTTGGAGCGAGGAGATCGAGGCCGAGGATCTCGAACTCAGGGACGAACTGGTCGCCGCCGAGATGTCATACCTGGCCGCCCTGGACAAGGCCATCGCCGAGGCGTCCGGCCTGCCGGATGAGGACCCCCGCCGAGAGGTCGTATGGGCGCGCATAGAATACCTCGTGGAAACGGCGTTTCGCCTGCTGGATCAGACGGGAGAGTACGAGCGGTTCCTGAAAGGCACGCTTCCCCTCGCTCCGGAAAGGGGAAACCCGCTTACGGCCATACGCTTCGAGGACGGCGCGCTGGAACGCGATCCCGGCGGCGGCCTTCTTTTCGGGGACGCCGAGAGCGGAAGAGAAGCGTTGGGCGACCCGCCGCCCGGGGCGTCCGCCCGGCCGGTCGGGGAAAGCCCCCGCCGCGCCTTCGAACTGGCGATGATCAAATCCCGCGCCGCATGGTTGCGCGCGCGGGCGTTCCTGCGCACCGGCCGCGAGAAAAGCGCCACCGAGGAGGCGTCGGGGCTTGGCGTGATCAGGGACTGGCTGCTGCTGGGACCGCTCGACGCCGATATGGAGGTGGATTCGCCAGCTCCCGACGGCGGTCCCGGCGGTGAGCTTAGGACGCTAAGCGCCGACGCCTCCTATCCGGGAAAGAACGGGCCGGTCTCGTGGCGCGCTTTCGCCTCCGTCGATCCGCTGGGCCGGCTCTATCCCGAAGCCGTCTTCGGCCTTGACGGCGATTCGACCGCCTACGCGCTGGCCCTGGTGCGGTCGCCGGACGACCGGCCGGCGGCGTTGCGCTTCGGGTCGAACGGCCCGGCGACTATCCGGGTCAACCACGGCCAGGTCCAGGACCTGCTTCCCGACGGCCTCGCCTCGCCCGATCAGGACGCCTTCGACATCCGGCTCCGCAAGGGATGGAACTCCATAATGGTCAAAACCTCCTCCGGGGGCGATGGCTGGCGAATGGTCCTTCGCCTAACCGATCCCGACGGCCGGCCTTTCCCGGGCAAGGTCGCCAAGGCGGAAGCGGAGGACGTTCCCCGCATTCTCGCCGAAGCGCGGCGGGCGGCCGACTACTCCCTTCTCGACCGGACCCATCGTCCGGCGTGCCTCGCGTCCTTGGGCGGAATGACGCTTCTGGCGCGGCATCTTATCGAAAACCCCGACGACGCGCGCGCCTATTTCTACCTTGGCTCCCTTCTCGCCGCCAAGCGGTTGATGGAAGGCGGCGGCCGGTTCGACCGCGACGAGCTTTTCCGCAGCGCGATCGAATTGTCGGGCGGCGACCCCTTTTTCCTGCTCATGGCGGCGCGCGCCGCCGAGATGGGGGTCGAAGGGCCGGACCGCGAGGAAAACCTGCGTCTTGCGCTGTTGAGACTCGCGGCCGGGAAGGGTTCGGCGGCGGCGCTGGTGGACATGGGCAGGCTTTATCTGGACGTCATGCGCCAGCCGCGCCGGGCCGGCTCGTATGCCGCCCGGGCATTGGCCGCGAATCCCATGTCCCACCGGGCGGGAATCCTCGAGTACGACGTCGCCCGAACGCGGGGCTGGCGGCCGCTGGCGAACGAGCATCTCGAACGCCTGCGCACGCGCCATCCCGACGCGGCCCCGGTGCGGCTCAGGTCCGGCCGCGCGGCGATGGAACGCGGCAGGTACCGCCAAGCGCTTTCGGAGTTCCACGCGCTTCTGGAAATCGACGCCGGCAACCGGGAGGCGTTGTCGGGCGCGGCGGACGCCCTGATCCGGCTGGGACAAACCTCGGCGGCGGTCGACATCCTGGCCAGGCAATTGCGGCGTTTTCCCTATGATTCCTCCTCGCGGATGAAGCTGGCCGAACTGTACCGCGGCCTGGGACGGACGGAGGAGGCTCTGGAGGCGATTTCGGAGGAGCTGCGGATTCGGCCCGAGTCGCCGGAGGCCCTTGCCATGCGGCGGGAGATGCTCCGCGAACGCCAGAATCCGGCTTCGGATCAGGCACCCCGGGGAGCGGTCCGGGCGCCCCTCCCGGAAGGGGGATGGCAGCCCCTCGTCGAGCCGCCGAGCGAAGGCTGGGAATTTCTGTATTTCCAGCTTGAGGATAAATTGCGCAAAAACGGGGTTCTCGACCGGAACATCGCATTCGCGGCCAGGATCTATACCGCCGCCGCGGCTTCGAAGGTGCGCCATCTCGGTTTTGCGCTCGACAGCCAATTCGAAAGCGGGACGATCCTCGACATCACTATCGTCAATCCCGACGGCACGCGCGACAAGCTTTCGCCGCCGGCGGGAAAGGATGGCGCGGACGCGGTTCGTTTTTTCCTGCCGCCGCTGTTGCCGGGAACGGTGGTCGAGGCGGAGTTGCGCATCCAGCGCCGCCGGATTCTCTTTCTGGGCGATTATTTCGGGCAAATAGCCTCGCTTTCCCATCAGGTTCCGGTCAGATTCCACAGGTATATATTCATCCATCCTGGCGACCGGCGCTTTTTCTTCCGATCGATGAACGGAGCGCCCGAGGCGCTGGTCCTCCCCGATGACGACTCGGAATTCATCACCCGAGTCTGGGAAATGGAAAATGTGCCCGGTTTTTCGCGGGAACCCAGCGCCCCTTCGCAAAACCAGGCGACGCCTTCGGTCCAGATGTCCTCTTTCGCGAATTGGGACGAGTTCGCGCGCTGGTATTGGCGGCTTATCGGGTCGCAGTACCGCACCCCGCCGGAACTGCTGCTCCTCGCCGAGCGCGCCGGCGGCGCGGAGCCTTTCCCGATGGCGAGGCTCGACCGGGCGGCCGAATGGATCGCCGGCAACCTCGGTGTGCGGGACCTGGAGTTCGGAGTGTATGCGTTCCGGCCTATCGGCGTCAGGGCGATCCTGTCGCGGCGCTCGGCCGACGCGAAGGACCGGACGTTGCTTCTTTGTCTGCTCGCGGGCGCTTTCGGCCTGCGGGCGTGGCCGGTCCTTGCTCAGCCGGTCGATCCGGAATCGGGGCATTCGGGGGAGGGCGGACTGGAGTTGCCGCTGCTCGACCATTTCAGTCATTCCCTCGCCGCCGTGGAATCGGGAGCCGGCGGCGACATCCTTCTCGACGCCTCCTCTCCCAACCGTCCGCCGGGCGTGGTCCCGACCACGCTGTTCGGCGCCTCGGCGCTGCGCATCGCGCCGGATTCGGCGGAGCCGCTGGTCATCCCCGATTCCGGCGTTCTCGGCTGCGAGTGGTCGGAGGAATCGGAGATCACCGTCGACGAGAACGGGAGCGTCCTCTGGGAACAGAAAGTGCGGGGGGCGGGATTGGCGGCCGAGGCCCTCCGTGCCCGCTTCAAGAACGAAGCGACCCGCGAAAACGCGTGGGCGGAATTGCTTGCCGGGATGGGCGCGGCGGTGTCGGCGGCGGCATGCGATTTCACGGATGGCGAACCATCACCCGCCCACGCGCTTTTTTTTGGTCGCGCGCGCATCCGCGGTCTTGCCAAAACCGGCGGCAAGCGCGTGACCCTCCGGATTCCGCCGCTTCCGGGAAGGACGGGTTCGGATGCCGACGGCGACGAATTCCCCCTTTCGCTCAAAATGTTAGCCGCGCGGGGCGAGCGTTCCCAACCGCTGCTTTTGCCCGGCGTGTTTCGCATAGTCAGGAGAATCGGCGTTTCCTATCCTCCGGAATGGCGGCTTGAGAATCCGCCGGCCGCTTCGAAGACCGTTCTCCCGTTCGGGACGATCTCGCTTGCAGTCTCCGAATCGCCCGGCCAGCTGCAATGCGAGTTCGTATTCGAGGTTTCGCGGCGGACCATCCAGCCGCGCGAATATTCCGCGTTCCGCAAGGCCGCCGTCGGCGCCGGGCGTTGGCGCCGGCCGTTTATCAGCCTGGAACAGCCATGAACATCCAGCGCTCCATTTCCCTGTTGTTCGCATTCCTCGCGCTTTCGCACGCCGTGCCCGCCGGCGACGGGCAGGCCGACCTTGTTGAAAAGGCGAAAAGCGTTTTCGATTTCCAATCGCATCTGCGCGGCGACCCGGACGCCGGCGTCGAGTTCGCCCTGTTCAGGGTGCGCGATCTCGACGGCACCCCGTTGTCCGAGCTTTCTATGCGCATGGCGCTGATGCAGGACCCGGCGGAGTTTTCGGCCGTGGACGTGGGCGAGGCGGACGCCAGGAGGCTTATCACCGCCGACCCTCCGCTCCCTCCAGAAATCGTCGATCTGGCCCGGTGTTACGTGGCTCGCGCCATGACGCACTCCGGCCGGCAGGCGGATGCGCGACAGATTCACCGCCAGCGCGGCCTGGCCATGGAATGGTCGGTCGCCGGACCTTTCCCCTCGCTTCATCCCAACCTTTTCGGAATACCCGAACTGCCCCGGACGGAATGCCTTGATCCCGAATCGGCGTTGCGCGATCCGCCCGGCGCTGAGGATTTCCAGCGCTGGCTTCGGTCGCCGCCGCGGCGGCCGGTCCCCGAGTCCGCGGCCATTCCCGTGCTGCGTCCCTGGCGCTGGCTTGGACGAACCGGCGACGGGGCGGTATTGCTGGAAACCTCCCTGAACATGGAGGAGGCCGATCCCCGGGCGGCGTTCCATCTGTGGATCAATGTTTCCTGGACCATGTACCTGGACGGAGCGGCGGTCGCGGCGGTCAACAGGGATCGCGCCGAGGCGCCCCTGGAACATGCGGTCGAGCTTCCCCTGTCCCGGGGTTGGCACGATGTCGTTCTTCTTCTCGCGCCGCCGTCCGACGCGTCCGACCGTTCCGAATCGGGGGCCGCGCTTCGCCTTGCCTCGTCCTCCGCGTTCTCCTGGGCCGCCGCCGCTCCGGAACGAGTCGTTCCGACGCCGCCCGCGCGGCTACGCGAGGCGCGACGACCGCGCTACATGATGGAACTCGCCGCGGCGGCGAATCAGGACCCGGCGCTCCGCGCTGCCTACGCCGTTTCCTGCTTCGACCAAGGCATGCATAACGAGGCGGCCTGGCACGCCGCCTTGGCGGCGCGGGTGAATCAGGAGAACATCAATCTACTGGTTTTGGCCGGGGATTACGCAATGCGGGATCCGCTGACGCCCGGGGAACGGCGCGGGGACATGGCGTCCGCATGGTATCGCCGCGCGCTTTCGCTGCGCGACGATCTGGCGCCGGCGCTCCTGTTTTTCGCGAGACGCGCCGGGGAGGCGGGGCGGGGCGCGGAGGCCCGCGACTACCTGGATCGGGCCTTCAACGCCAATCCCAAAAGCCTGCAAGTGCTGCTCGCGCGTGCCCGGTGGGCTTCGTCCTTCTTGCCGCCGGCGGCAAGCCGTGCGTTGCTGGAGGAATGCGCCGAGGCGTTCCCGTCCAGCTTGGTCGTTCGGCGCGAGAACGCCGCGCTTCCTTTCGGGGAATACTGGGATCTCGAACGCCGCGTCGCCGCCTGCCGCGCCGCCGTGTCGGCCGGGGACGTCACGCCGGAATCGGCCATGCTCCTCGGCGAAGCCCTCGCCGACTCGGGCGACGTGCAGGCCGCCGCCTCGGCGGTCCGCGACGCGCTCGCCGCTTTCCCGGACGACCTTTCCGTCCTCGTCTGGGCGGCCGATGTCTATGCGCGGATCCTTTTATACGAGGATGCGGTGCGGACCGTGGAGCAGGCGTTGCGGTTGACGCCGGACCGGCCCTCCCTGTGGCGGCTGCTCGGGGACCTTTCGCGTGAAATGGGGCGGAAGGAGGAGGCGGTCGGGTATTGGAGGACAAGCTTGGCCGGGGATCCGGGCCAACGCGATCTGGCCGACATGCTCCACGCCCTTTCCGACGATCAGGGGCGAAACTACTTCGACGGCGGATACGACGCGGAAAAACTGGTGCGCGAAGTCGACGCCTCGTTGCACTCCGGCGACATCGTCCGCATCCTCGACCGCTCCGTGGTGTCCATGTCCCGTGACGGCTCATACCGCCGCCTGACGCACGAGATCGATCTGGCGCTGACCAGACGCGGCGGCGACATTCTCGCGGACATCCGTCCCCGAGGCGAATTGCTGACGGCGCGGACGATTTTCCCCGACGGGGAAACGCTCGACCCCGAGCCCTTTCCAGGACACAGCGGCCTCAGGCTCCCGACGCTTCTTCCGGGCGCGGCGCGGGAGTTGCAATTCCTGGAAACGGTCCCCGCCGGGGATGGCGTCCCGGCGCCGATCAGCGCCTGGTATTTTCAGGATCCGTCGGGCAGGACGCCGCTGTTGACCAGCGAGTACGTGGTGCGGGTTCCCCGGTTTTTCCCGCTGGTCCATTCGCTTCGCGCCTTCGGCCGCGAGGTCGAATTCGAGAAGACGGTGGAAGGCGCCGAGGACGTATACCGCTGGACGGCCCGCCTTGGTCTCTCGCCCGACGAGCCCGACGCGGTGCATGTTTCGGAACGGCTGCCCTTCGTCGAAATTGGGGCGGCGGTCACCTGGGAAGTCGTCACGCAAGGAATCCTGCGGCGCCTGACCAGCCGATTGACGCCGGGGCGCGGCATGCTGGCGCTTCTTTCTTCGCTGCGGACGATGGACGGCGATGCGGTCGATCTGGAAAACACCGCCCGCGCGATCTATCGTTTCGTGTGCGACAATATCGAAGCCGTATCCGGACCGGAGATGGCGGCGCATGTTCTGGCGGACCGCAGGGGCGACCCGACCCTGCTCCTTCTCGCGATGTTGCGCGCCGCCGGGTTCGACGCGCACCCGGCCGCCGCCCGCCCCAGGCGGGCCTTGGAACCGCCGCCCAACTGGGAACTTCCCAACCCGGACATTTTCACCGTTCCATTGGTGCGTCTGACGCTTTCGGGGGCGGCGGCGCCGTTCTGGCTCGACTGCCGGTTCCGAACTCTGCCCTTCGGGGTGATCGCCGACGACCTCTCGGACGCCTCGGTCATCGCCTACCTCCCGGAAGGGCCGATTTTCTCCTCGTTGCCGGTGCTGCCTGCCTCGGGGTCGACTTTGACGGAGGAACGACGGATTATATTGCCTGACGGCCCCGGCAAGGTTGCCCGGGTGGTCGGCAGGACCGTTCTACGGGGCGTTGCCGGCTTATCCCGGCGGCAGTTCATGGCCGACGCAGATCCGCAGGCGCGCCGCCTGGCCGTTCTGGAGTCGCTGACCCCGGTGTTCCCGGATGCGCTGCTGCTCCGTACCGACGTTCAGCAGGACGCGCCGCCGGCGTCGGAATCGCGGGAAAGGTACGAGATCGAAAGCGCCGGCGCGGTGGCGGAAAGATCGAACGGCTCGCTGGCGGCCGAACTCTGCCTCGCCGCGCCCAGGCTGGTGTCGCCGGCGTCGCGGAATCTGACCAAACGCCTGACCGTATGCCATATCGCCAAGGAGCGCATTCTCGAAGACGTCAACTCCTTCATTCTGCCGGGCGGCTGGCGGTTTTCCCGGCTCCCCGAATCGGTCAACATCCCTAGCAATTTCGGCGCCTACCAATTGCGCGTAACCCGACGCGGTCCCAGCCAAGTCGACGTGACGAGAATATGCCGATTCCCGGCGGCGCGCATCGAGCCCTGGGAATGGGCGGACTTTCTCCTGTTTTTGGACCGGGTCGACTTGGCGGAAAGCCAATGGATCGAGTACGAAAAAACGCCGAGCGAGTGACTGGCCCAAGTTCGACGTCATGCACCTTGGCCTGGTAGAATCGCGACGCCCGGCTGTTCCTTTCCCGCAGGCGGCCAAGGGATTCGCTTATCTTGTCGGGGGAGCATTTCCATTCGATGCCATTCCCCGGTCCATCACCCAAATGCGATCGGAGCGGCCGTAGCGCCTTTCAACCAGTCCGACCATCTCCTCAACGCTGGTCGAGTCCGATTTGTTGCTACTCGCCAGGCGTTATTGATTTTTGCAAAGTGGCGATTGGCGGTTTAATCGCCACTTTGCAAAACTTCAGGTTAAACCGCCAATAGTCAACCCGACCCCGTTTCAACGGATAAAGTTCCTCCTCGCCTTTTCCACCGCCGGCGGCAGCGCGATCGTCCCTTCGGCGACGCTCCTGACCAGCCAGGCCATGTTTTCCCCCAGCGCCCGCATGGTGTACATGCCCTCGACGTCCCGCGCCGCCTCTCCCGGCGTCATGCCGAACGCCATGTTCCAATAGACGCTCGAGGGGACGAACATCTCGGAAATGGTGAAATACTTGTTCAACTGGTCCCAGGCGGCGATCTCCCCGCCGCGCCGCACCGCCACCACGCCCGCGCCGACCTTGTGGCGGAA
>JAISXA010000137.1 GCA_031270685.1 Planctomycetota bacterium | reverse complement strand
AAACCGCCGTTTGATTCTCTCCAAAGTTTCTTGGGTTTGCATTTTGCGTCGGGAATTATTGCAAGGTCGGCGCTATCGCCCGACCTGACGAAAAATCAACCCATTGGCCCGTAAGCAGTAACATCTTTGGAGGAAATCGGGCGGCGGTTGGCCCGATTTTCTCCAAAAGTCCACCGGCGGTCGCCGCCCCTATTGCCTGCCGATGACCGTCACGTAGTCCAGCCCGTTCAAATTGACGAACGGCGTCAATTGCGCCTCGACGGCACCGTTTTCCCGGCCTTCGTAAAATTCGCCGGCGACCGTCCCGATCAGGATGCCTTCGGGTATCCCGTCCTCGAGGCCGCTCGTCGTGGCCAGCCAGCCGGTCGTCGCGTCGCTGCCGGAGGAAAAGACGACCGCCCTGATCTCGCCCAGACCCGATCCCTGCGCCGCGCCCAATTCCCGCGCCGCGATTCCGGAAGATTCCCGGGGTCCGATGCGCGCGGAAAGGTAGCAGCCGGGGGAGGAGAGGGACAACGCCAAGGACGCGCCAGGTTCGCTTTGCGCCACCACTCCGGCGAGGGCTTGCCCCACCACGACGGCGTCCCCCGGTTTCACGCCCTGGGAGGTTCCGGCGTCGATGGTGAACGAATCCAGGGTGGAGTTGGGGCCGAGGGCGATGATTCTCGCCGGGACGATGCTTAACGCGGGGAACGCTTCCCGGGTTTGGCCGAGTTCGCGGAGCCGGCGGTTGAGAACGGCGATCTCTTCGTCCTTTTGGCGCAAGCGTTCGATGAGCTCCTCCTCGACCGGACGGGCGACGGCTTCCGGGCCGGCGATCCCGTCATCGGGCCGGGACAAACGCGCCAGCGATCCATGCAGCCGCAAGCGCCAGGTTCTGAACGCGCCGTCGGGAAGCAGGCACAGGGCGGCCGCGAGCGCGAGCAGCATCAGGGAGGGAACAAGCGGCGTTTTCATGCGGCGCCCTCGAAGATCACGATTCCTCGTCGCCGCCTTCGAGGAACTCCTCGAAGTCTTCGATGCCCTCGATGAAAAGGCCGGTGCCGCGCGCGACCGCTTTCAACGGGTCGTCCGCGATATGAACCGGAATGCCGCGCGTTTCCTTTTGGATCAGCTTGTCGATGCCGCGCAGGAGCGCTCCGCCCCCCGCCAGGGCGATACCGTTGGAATAGATGTCGCCGGCCAGCTCGGGCGGCGTATTTTCCAGCGTTTCCACCACCGCGCCGACAATCTGGTCCAGGGGTTCCTTGAACGCCTCGCGGACTTCCTCGCTTCTGACGGCGATGGAGCGGGGCAGGCCCTTGACCTGGTCGCGGCCCATCACGTCGATCGTCATCTCCTGCTCGAGCGGATAGGCGCTGCCGATGGCTATCTTGATGCGCTCGGCCGTCGTCTCGCCGACGATGAAGTTGTACTGCCGGCGCAGGTAGTTCATGATCGCCTCGTCCAGTTCGTCGCCGGCGGTGCGGATGCTTTTGCAGTAAACCATGCCCATCATGGAAATGACCGCGACTTCCGTGGTCCCGCCGCCGATGTCGACCAGCATGTTGCCTATGGGTTCGTCAATGGGCAGGCCGATCCCGATGGCAGCGGCCATGGGTTCGGAAATGATCCACACCTTTCGCGCCTTGGCGTTGCTGGCGCTTTCCTTGACCGCGCGCTTTTCAACCTCGGTGATCCCGGATGGCACGGATATGACCACCCTCGGCTTGGCCCAGTTGGAGAAATTGTGAACCTTGCCGATGAAATATTTCAACATGGCCTCGGTCATCTCGAAGTCGGCGATGACCCCGTCCTTCATCGGCCGGATCGCGCTGAAGTTGCCCGGCGTTCTGCCGACCATGCGCTTCGCCCGTTCGCCCACCGCCTGGCCTTTGAGCAATACCCGGCGGTCCTTCTTCGAGACCGCGACGACGGACGGCTCGCAAAGCACGATGCCCTCGCCGCGCACGTAGACAAGGGTGTTGCAGGTGCCGAGATCGATGCCCATGTCGTGGCTGAAGAAGCCGAAGATGCTTTCGAGAAAAACCATGCCGAGCCTTTACGCCGACTTTCAACGATTCAACCGCATTCCACTCCCCTCGGGGGAAAGTGGAAGGTTCATTCCCTAATATTGTTTGCCCGGAATCCGGCAATCCCTTCAATCATTCCGATAATTACCCGCATTTCAACTGAACTTTTGCAAAATGGGCGTTCAAACCGCCGAACGCCGATTCGCAAAAGTTCGGCAATAAACTCAAATCCCGGCCGGGTGCTGACCGGATGGGTATTTCGGGATGAACGCGGTCCCATAGGCGACCACCTCCACGCAGCCTCTGCCGTTGTTGTTCTTGTCGCCGCTCAAGACGTTCGCCGTCGAGAATTTCACATTGAGGACGCAAACGGCCTTGTGCGCGCGCGCCTCCTCCTTCAAGCGGAGGACGGCCTCGCGCCGGGCGCGCTCGACCAGGGTCGCGCAGGAGCCGATCCGGCCCCCGATCAGGTTCCTGAGCTTGGCCAAGGTCCGCTTGAAATAGTCCATGCCTATGACCACGCTTCCCTGCACGAACATCTGGCGGCACGGACCCAGCGCCTGCGGCGGAAAGCGCGACTGGATGATGGGCAACCCGCGCAATTCGGCTTCGCGCCTGCGGATTGAAGCGTAGTGCTCCCTTTCCACCAGCACGCCAACGCAACAACCAAGGGCGAGGAAGAAAAGAAACGAACCGACACCGAAAGCGAGATCGATGATTCCCGGGCTCATCGGCTACTCCGACACGGTGAATTGGCTGACCCCGACATTGGCGGCCTCGCGGTCCTCCACCAGCACAACGGCGGTGCCGTAGGCCAGGACCTCGGCCGCGCCGGCGGTGATGGAGGCGGTGCCGAGCCTGATGTTGATGACAGCGTTGGCGCCCACGCCCCTGGCTTCCTGGATCATGCGTTTCATCGCCTCGTCGCGGCTTTCCTGCAGGAGCTCGGTATAGCCCTTGAGTTCGCCGCCAACCATGTTTTTCAGCGACGCCATTAGGTCTCGACCCAGATGCTTGGCTCTCACCGAGCTTCCCTGCACCAGACCAAGATGCTTTTCGACTTGGCAGCCGGGTACGAATTCGAGATTGCTCAACAGCATGTTCGTCATTGGCGGCCTCCCCTGAAATGAGGTACACAGTCGGCGGCGAATTTTTCATAACATCATTGAACGTGGACTGTTGGAGAGAATCAAACAAACCGCCGTTTGATTCTCTCCAAAGTTTCCCAGGGTTCCATTTTCCGTCGAGAATTATTGCCTGGTCGGCGGTATCGCCCGACCTGACGAAAAATCAACCCGTTGATCCGTAAGCAGTAACATCTTTGGAGGAAATCGGGCGGCGGTCGGCCCGATTTTCTCCAAAAGTCCATTGAACCGCACTACAGCGCGCCGCCGCCGGCGCCGGCGCCGGCCTTGAAAAGATGGATTTCAGGCTCGATGCGAATCTTTTCGCGATAGCGGTCGGCAAGGGTTTGGGCAAAATCCTCCGCCTTGTCGCTTTCGACGAGATTGATGGTCGCGCCGCCGAAACCGCCGCCGGAAAGGCGGGCGCCGTAGCAGCCGGGTATTTCCAGGGCCAGATCGACCATTGCGTCCAGTTCGGTGGCGGAATTGCCGAACCAATCGCGACTGGACGCGTGCGAGGCGGTCATCAAGCCGCCCATGCCCTTGTAGTCGCCGCGCGTGAGGGCTTCCGCGCCCGCCAGGACCCTTGCGTTCTCGGTGACGATGTGGTGCGCGCGGCGGTAGTCCTCTTCGCCCATCGCGTTTTTGCAGGCGTCGAGCAGCTCCGGGTCGACGTCCCGAAGATGGGTGACGCGTTTCTCCGGGAACTTTTCGGCGCAGATCCGGGCGGCGCGGAAGCACGCCTCCCGGAGCCGGTTGTACGCGCCGTCCACAAGGACATGCGGCGCCTTGGTGTTGGCGATGACGAGTTTGACCGCGCTCCCGAGGGGATAATAGGAGTAAGCGTCGAGGTTGCGGCAGTCGAGAAACACCAGGCGTTCCGGCTGCGCCATGGCCGAGGCGAACTGGTCGAGAATGCCGCAATTCATGCCGACGAAATTGTTTTCCGCCGCCTGGCAGTTGACGGCGATGGCTATCGGATCCATGGAGAAACCATTCATCGCGCGCAGGAAGAACGCCGTGGCCACCTCGAGCGCCGCCGAGCTCGACAGGCCCGCCCCCAAGGGGACATCGCCCAGTATCATCGCATCGAACGCGCCGACCTTGACGCCCTTGTTCCTCAATTGCCAAATCACGCCCATAATGTAGTTGACCCAGGGGTTCTCCTTCATTTTGACCGGATCCGCCGCCCGGAAGGACGCGCCCGAATTGAAGGTGCGCGAATAGACCCGCGCCGTTTCCCCGTCGACGGGGCGGCCGACGACCGCGAGGCGCCTGTCGATGGCCGAGGCGAGGATAAAGCCGTGGTTGTAATCGGTATGATTGCCGATGACTTCGACCCTCCCGGGCGCGTCGCCGAAGTGGCTGGGTTTTTCCCCGAAAATGTCGGAGAATTCGGAAACCGCCCTGGTGATCAAAGCATCCATCGCGTTCCTCCGGAATCGGCTGCGCTTCTTTCGGCCGCGGCGCGGCAAGGCCGCGAATTGCCGCCGGGAATCGGCCGCCGTCAGCGTTCCGACAGGCGGCGCTGATTTTGTTTATACACGAAAGCCAGGACTTCCGCCACCGCCGGGTATAGTTCCGTGGGGATCAGCGAGCCGACGTCAAGCTTGGCGAGCATCTCCACCAGGTCGGGATCGTCCCGTACCGGGATGTTTTGCCCGCGGGCGATGTCGAGGATTTTTTCCGCGACCTTGCCGCGCCCCTTCGCCAGCACGCGCGGCGCCGCCTCCCGATCCTCGTTGTAGCGCAGCGCGACGGCCAGTTGGCGTTTGGTGGCGTTCCGCTTGCCCATTCGGCCCGTTTTCCCGTTCGATCCGACCCGCAAATTTTCCCGCGCTTGCGATAGCGCCGCCACGGCGCTATGCTGTCGCCCATGAAAACCGCGAAAACGAACGCCGCCCGCCTGCTCGACCGCGCGGGAGTGGATTACCGCCTGGTTTCCTACCGGGTGGACGAGCGCGACCTTGGCGCGATTCATCTCGCGAACGAGTTGGGCGAACCCCCGGGGCGGATATTCAAGACGCTGGCGCTCTCCGGCGACAAGACCGGACATTTTGTCTGTTGCCTTCCCGGCGACCTTGAAGTGGACTTGAAAAAGGCGGCCAAGGCGTCGGGAAACAAAAGCGCGTCGCTGCTTCCGCTCAAGAAGCTTCAGGCGGCGACCGGATACGTCCGCGGCGGCTGTTCCCCCTTGGCGATGAAAAAACGGTTCCCCACCTTTATCCATCAATCCGCCGAACAATTCCCCGCGATCTACGTCAGCGCCGGGTTGCGGGGATTGCAAATCCTTATCGATCCCAGGGCCCTCGCCGCCGTTGCCGGAGCGGTTTTCGCCGACTTGGCCTAAGCTCGACTTTTAGCGCCCATCCGCCTGAACTCGCACGCCCCTTCAATTCGCCTCCGGGCCAAGCCGCTTGCGCAGGAACTCGGCGCGCTCGGCGTCGCGGGCGTCGGAATCGAGTTCCCGGCCCTTGATGCGCTGCAGATGCGCCGGCTGGCTGAGCAGGAACAGGCGCTGCAGGTCGCGCAACTCGAACTTGTTCATCATCCCCATCACCAGGCCGAGCCGCAGCGAGGAGAGATGGCGCATCGCCTCCTCGGAACTCATGAGCCGCGCATTTTTCAGCGCGCCCCAGCTCCGCCATATGCGGTCTTCGAGGCGGTTCTTGGCATTGCCGGCCAACTCCCGGCGCGCCTTTTCCTCGTACAGGATAACGCTCTGGATGGTCGCCTCCATGTCGGCGAGGATGTCCTCTTCGGTTCTTCCGCAGGTGACCTGGTTGGAGATCTGATACAGTTCGCCGTAGGCTTCGGTCCCTTCGCCGTAAAAACCGCGCACCGCCATGCGCATTTCGTACACCGCCCGGAAAACCTTTTCTATATGCTGCGTCATCACCAGCGCCGGCAGATGCAGCATCACCGATACCCGCAACCCGGTTCCCACGTTGGTGGGGCAGGAGGTGAGGTAGCCGTAGACGGGGTCGAAGGCGTATGCCAGACGCCCCGAAAGGTCGTCGTCGAGCTGGTTGACGCAGTCGAAGGCTTCGCGCAGGCGCAATCCGGAGCGAAGGCACTGCATGCGCAGATGGTCTTCCTCGTTGGCCATGACGGCGACGGACTCGGGCTCGTCGAAGGCCACCGCGCGCGGACCCGAGCCTTCGGCCAACTCCCGGCTGATCAGATGCCGCTCCATGAGAATGCGCCGGTCGATGGGCATCTGTCCGTCGAGCTCGTACCAGGTGAAGGCGGGGCCGGAAGGCGTCTTCTCGAACGCATCCTTGATTTCGTCCAATACCTTGCGGCGGTCCGAATGGTCGGGATGGGTGGGGAAGCGGCGGCGGGCGAGGTTTCTGGCCAGTCGCACGCGGGTGGAAACGGCGATGGCGCAATGGGGGCCGGCGCCTTTGAGCCATTCGCCGTCGCGATGCAGGCAATCGTCGATTTTCATGTATAATCGTCCCGGTTCTCCCGCCATGCGGGGAAGAGCGTCTGGTCAGTTCAATTCCGTTTTGTCGGCGGCCTTGGCCGGAGTCCCCGCATATCCCCGCAGTTCCCGCAGTTCCGACTTGATCCTGGCGGCATCCTCATAGCGTTCCTCGTCGACCGCCCGTCGCAGGTCGAGTTCAAGATTCCGAATTTCCCGGGTGACCGGATCGACGGAAGACTTCTTGCCGGGATACTTGCCCCTATGCAGCGGGCCGGGGCCGATCGGCGTCGCCGAAAGTTGGTTGGCGATCAGCGGACGCAATTTCTCGCGGAAAGCGTGGTAGTCCTCCGAACATCCCAGGCGTCCCTTGTTCTTGAAATCGGACCAGCGATATCCGCACTTCGGGCAGATAATATCCTCTTCCGGCGCGAATCGGTTGGGGCGCGGCTCCTCGGTCGATTGCTTCTTGGCCTTTATGCCCAAAAGCTGAGGCAGGCTGGCGGCCGATTGCATGTTGAATCCTTTCTCGGCGGCGCACCCCGCGCAAAGATGCACCTCTTTTTTCACATTATTATGAATATCCGTGAGGTGAATCGTCGCGGGGTTCTTCTTGCAGATCTGGCAGATATACATCAGCGTTTTTCCCACTTCTTGAGGTTAATGACTTCCGAAAACGTCTTTCCCGTAAGAATCTCCGCTGAAAGTCGCTGCTCGTTTTCCATTACGTCGACAGCGCGGTTCGCGTACTCGATCGCCACTTCCTTCGGAAGCACCATGACGCCGTCGTCGTCGCCGAATAGCCAGTCGCCGGGGCGGATACTTTGTCCGTTGATGTTGACTTCCGTGCCAATTTCGCCAAAACCTTTCGGATCGCCGGCGTCGGAACTGACGGTCGAGGAGAATATGGGCAGGCCGATCCTGGTCGAAACGTCGGAATCCCTGATTGCGCCGAATATTACGACGCCGGCCAACTTTTGGTTTTTGGCCGATTGCGCCGCCAGTTCGCCAAACACCGCCGGCGGCACGCCGCCGCAATCCGCAACCAGCACTTCGCCCGGCTTCGCGACATCGATCGCCTGCACCACCTTGTTCCAGTCGCCGGGCGCGGAGCGCACGGTCACCGCCTTGCCGGCCATCCGCAACCCCGGAGTTCGGCACGAAATTCCGCGCAGGCATGGTTTATGGTGCATGGCGTCGGAAAGGTTCGAGGTCGAGGTCTTGAGAAGCGTTTCCGCGATCCCGGCGGCGCCGGTGCGCTTGCCGAGCGCCGAGGAGACTCTCTTCCCCGTGTCGATCGCCTCGCGGATCGCCGCCGCCGCGTGCTGGGCGTCGGTCGCCTTGTAGAGCGCGCCGCCGACGATGACGATGGAGGCGCCGGCGTTGATCATGCGCGCCGCCGTATCGGACGTCACGCCTCCGGCGACCGCCAGGGGCAACTCCACCGCCCGCCGAAGGGCTGTGACCCGTGAGAGCGCGTCAAGACCGAGCATTTGCTCATCCACCGGGAGGTGGACGCCGATGATGTCGACGCCGAGCTTTTCCACCTCCGCGGCGCGTTTGGCCAATTCGGCGCTTGGAATGTTGATGGTGTCGCAGTAGGTTTTCAGGCCATACTTGTGGCCCGTCTCCACGCATTGGAGAATGGTCGAATCGGCGGCGGCGGCGAGCGCCACCGCGATATTCGCTCCCGCTTTGGCGGCGGCTTCGAATTCGACCCGGCCGGCGTCCATGGTTTTGAGGTCGGCGACGATCACATGGGAGGGAAACAGCAGGCGGAGTTTGCGAACCGCCTCGAGACCTTCGGATTTGAGAAGCGGCGTTCCCACCTCCAGCCAGTCCGCTCCACCGGCGACCGCCTCGTTGGCGAGGTTGACCGCCCGGTCGAGATCGATGAAATCCAGCGCCACCTGGAGCACGGGAAACGGGCCGTCGACTCCGCGCTTGATGTTTGGCATTGGCGTTCCTTTGCGCATGCGATGAACCAACGTTGGCCGAACGAGCGGACCGTTGCGGCTTGCGGCTTCCCTTTTGGAACCGATCACTGTATTATTATCCAGAGTTCCCGCTTATTCAAGGCCATTTGTCGAAAGGAAATATGCCGGACCTGCTCCTCCCGGGCGCGGAGCCCGACTTTGCGGCCGTAGCCAAGCCTCCGGGAATCGAGACCGTTTCCGCGGCCGGCGCCCCGGATGCCGTGAGCTTGGCGCGGAACCGCCTTGGTTGGGAATCGGCGCTGCCGGTGCACCGGCTTGACCGGGATACCAGCGGGGCGCTGCTGGTGGCGCGCACGCCCGAAGCGGAGAAGGAATTGACGCGGCTTTTTCGGGAACGTTTGGTGGTCAAGCGCTATCTGGCGATCTCCCTGGGCGCGCCGTTCAACCGCTCCGGCGTCATTAACCGGAACCTGAGCGATTGGGACGGCGGGAGGCGGCCGGTTCGGGTGGTGAAAGGAAACGGCGGCCTCGAGGCCAGCACCGATTACCGGGTCGTCGCGGTCGGCCCGGACTCGGGATTTTTCGGGCGCGAAGCCGGTTTGATCGTCTTTTCTCCGCACCAGGGGCGAACCCATCAAATCCGGGTCCATGCCGCCGCCCTCGGCCATCCGCTGCTTGGCGACGACCGGTACGGCGACCGCGTCGCCAATAAGGCCGCCCGCGACAGGCTTGGAATTCGCCGGCAGGCGCTCCATTCCTGGCGCCTCGCCTTTCCCTGGAAGGGCGGGCGAAAGGAGGTTGTTTGCGATCCTCCGCCGGACCTGGCGCGGGCGATGGAACTTCTGTTCGGGGAGGGAATTCGCGGACTTTTGGAGAAAATCAAACAAACCGCCGTTTGATTCTCTCCAAAGTTTCCTGGGTTTGCATTTTGCGTCGGGAATTATTGCAAGGTCGGCGCTATCGCCCGACAGGGCGAAAAATCGACCCATTGGTCCGTAAGCGGTAACTTCTTTGGAGGAAATCGGGCGGCGGTTGGCCCGATTTTCTCCAAAAGTCCACAATTCAGGATGTCATACAAAGGATTGACTTGTGAAATTCCGTTTGCCGATCGCCGTCGTTGGAGTCGCCGCTTTCCTGGCTGTCCGTATTTCCGCCGGTGAATCGATGCGGCCGAGAATCATCAGCCTGTATGCGGGGCATACGGAAGTATTGCTTCGCCTTGGCGCCAGGGACAATATCGTCGGCGTTTCCCGACAGGAAAATTACGACGGTCCGGAAACGGAGGGCTGGTCCCCGCCGGAGTTTTCCATCCGGGATGATATCGAGAAATTCCTGGCCGCGAAACCGGATATCGTGCTGGTCCGGCCGCAGCATGTCGCCGGAGCCGGCCGGTTGGTCGATGCGCTTGAACGCTCCGGGATCGCCGTTGTGCCGCTGCAAGTGCTGCGCGCCGACGAATTGCACGCCTATTGGCGCGAACTGGGCGGATTGGTCGGACGTCAAAACGAGGCCGCGGCGATGAGCGAAGCGTTTGCCAAGGAAGCTGCGCGTTACGCGGAGGCGTCCGCCAAGCTTGAACGAAGACCCGGGGTTTTCATCGAGGCGATTCATCGCGAGGTGAAAACCTTTGTTCCCGGTTCCATTCCCGCGTGGCTGGTTGGCCTGGCGGGCGGCAGATATGTCGCAGCCGACGCCATTCCCGCCGCTCCGGGGGTGATCATCGCCGATTACGGCCCGGAGCGCCTGCTCGGCAAGGCGGGCGAAATAGAGGTTTTTGTTTCTCAGGACGGCGCGATGAACGGGACTCCGTTGGAAACGATACGGACGCGGTCGATATACCAGCCTCTTGCCGCGTTCAAGACGGGGAAGGTGTTCAAGATCTCCGAGGCGATTTTGGCCAGGCCCACGCCAAGCCTTCTGAAAGGCCTGGCGCAACTGGCGGAGTGGACCGGTTTGGCGCGGTCGATCGAGTGAGGGGACGTTGATGGCGAAGGGTATTCTGTACGGAGTGGGCGTCGGTCCCGGCGACCCCGGGCTGATGACGCTGAAGGCGGTCGAGGTTATCCGCAAGTGCGGCGTCGTCGCCGCGCCGCGAACGCCGGGCGGAGCGACCATCGCCCTCGATATCGCCCGGCGGGCGATGGACCTCGGCGACAAGGCCATTTTGGCGCTGGACTTCGCGATGTCCCCGGATGCGGCGGCGCGGCGTTTGTCCCATGCCGCCGCCGCGAACAAACTGCGGGAGGCGCTCGACGCCGGCAATTCCGTCGCGATGCTCAGCCTCGGCGACGTGACGATTTATTCCTCTTTCCGCTATGTCGCCGATCTGCTCGCGCCCGAAGGGTATGCGATCGAAATGATAGCCGGGGTTCCCAGTTTTTGCGCGGCGGCGGCGGCGCTCGGCGTCCCGCTCACCGCCATGGATACGCCGCTTCTTATTGTGCCCGACGGCGCGGGGGAGGCGCGAATGCCGCCCGGCGGGAACACGGTTGTCGTCTATATGAAGTCCGGCCGCCGCCTGTCCGATTTGCTGTTGCGGCTTCGGGCGGCTGGACGCCTCGACGACGCCATGCTGGTCCAGGATTGCGGCTTGCCCAACGAGCGCATCGTCCCGAAATTGACGCATTGCGATTACGGGAGGAGATACCGCAGCCTGGTGGTGGTCAAGCCCGGCGGGCGCGCGTCCGGCTCTTGAGGCGGGGCGCGTTTTTATGCCGCGGCGTCATTGCGCCGTGCGGCGGGATGCCGCCCTTCCGCGCGTATCCCGAATAGTCGACTTTTGAAGAAAATCAATTTCGGGTATACTCGGCGTTGGACGGAACGGCGCCATCCCGCCAGCCCTTGTTTAAGGAGAAACGATATGCATGCCACCCAACGCCTCGGTTCGGCATTCGCCCTCGTAGCGCTGACCGCTTTCTGTTTGACGGCCGGGTCGCCGGCGGCGGGCCGGAGGGCCTCCCGCGCCGACGTGGTGAGGCGCATGAGCGATTTCCAGGAGTTCTTCCTCGATTTTCAGTACGCGCCCGACAAGGCGGTTCCCAACGAATTGCTGGCCCAATGCCACGGCATCATCATCATGCGCCAGTACAAGGCGGGATTCGTGTTCGGCGTCAAAGGCGGGGACGGGGTTGTCTTCCTGCACAATCCGGACACCGGCGCCTGGTCCCCGCCGGCGTTTGTCGTAACCGCCGAAGGAAGCTTCGGCTTCCAGATCGGCGGCCAATCGATCGACGCCATCATCCTGATCATGAACCGCGACGGCTTGAACATGTTGTTGAAATCGCGCTTCCTGATCGGGGTGGACGCGGCGGCGGCGGCGGGGCCGGTCGGCCGCGACGCGGCGGCGAAAGTCGGCCCCGGCACGGCGCTGCTTACCTATTCGCGTGCGAAGGGCCTCTATGCGGGAGCCGTTTTCGAGGGCGGGGCGTTTCTCAATTACGATGCCTTCAACCATGCCCTTTACGGGATGCGGGTCGGTTTGAAGGACATCCTTATCGACCAGGCGGTGGGATTTCCGCCCGAGGCCCTGCCCTTGGTGCAGACCCTGCAGGCCTATTCCGATTCGACCCGCTATCCTTCCGGCGTGGGCGCGCCCGACCCGCGCACCATGCCGCCGGTTCCGGCCTTCGCGACGGATCCGTCCGCATCCGCAACGGAGCCTTCGGCGCCGGGAATCCCTCCGCCCGCCGAAATTTATTCGGAGCCGTACCCATATTATGAATCCGCCGAATCGGGACCGATGATCATGGACCTGCCGCCGGCGGCTTCCGAGTAGTCCCGACCGCCGGCGCAGCGAGTCATTCCGCTATCCCGTCAAACAGCGTCGCCTCCCCGGCGCGGAGATAGCTTTCCGCGATGGCTTGCGTTTCGTCCGGTCCGGACGTTTTCAGGATAAGCACCGAGCGGCCGGACGGATTCCGGCCCATGCCTGTCGCGCGCAGGAAATAGCGTCTGGGGTTGTCGCCTCCGACCGCGAGAGTCATGGGGCCGAATCGCTCCTTGACCACCGTGCGCGCGGAAACGACCACGCCGATCTCGCCTTGTGCGATACGCGGTTCGACGCCGAAGACTCGGCGGCCGGCGCCTTCCTCTTCCTGGGGATCGGCCGGAGGCGCCGTTTTTTTCCCGGAACCGCCCGCCGGCTTCGCCGTCGGCGGCGATGGCGTGGAGGCGGGTTTCCGGTTCGGCGACAGGGAAAGAATTCCCGCGCCCTTGGCCGCCAACGGCAGGCTGAGCGTTTTCTTGACGCCGCCGCCCGCGCCATCGCGCTTTCGCGGCTTCGGCTTCTCCTTCGCCGCCGATTTCCCTCCGGCGCCCGATTTGCCCCGCGTCTTTTTCGCCGGGCGCGCGACAGGTTCGCCCTCAAGGCTGTCGAGTTTCGGATCGTCAAGTTGATCCGAACCGAAAAAGTCGAGGTGTTCCGGATTTTCCGGAACCGCGGCCTTTTGCCCCGGTTCGGGATGTTCACGCGCCGGTTCGCGGCGGGATCGCGGGGAGGCGCGCGGCGAGCGTTCCGGCGTTGCGTCTTCAAGCACCGCCAGCGCCTTGTCCGCCATGAGCGCGGCGGTTTCTCCGGGGTCGATGCGTTTTTCGACGCCGGACATCTCGACGCGCCACCGGTTCCTGGTCAGCGGCGTCGTTTTGAGGCCGGCGTGGCGCAACAGCATGACCCCGCGCTTGACCGCCTTGGGGTCGAGCCCGACGGCGAGGGCGCCGTCCATTATCGACAGCGATTCAACCCCGGCTCCCATCATGCGAACGCGAAGGCCCTGGTCGCGGAAGCATTTCTCGACCGGGGGGGGGAGGGGGCCGTAGCGGTCGCGGGCGTAGTTTTTGGTCGTCTCCAGGTCGGCGGGGGTCCGCACCCGCGACAGCCGGCGATAAAACTCGATCCGTTGCGGCTCGGAAGGGATGTATTCCGGCGGAATGAAGGCGCTCGCGCCGATATCGAGTTCCGCGGGAACGTCCTCCTCGACCGTTTCCCCCTTCTGCGCCGAGACCGCCTTCTCGAGCAGCCGGCAGTAAAGGTCGAAGCCGATCATGTGGATATGGCCGGACTGTTCGAAGCCGAGCAGATTGCCGGCGCCGCGAATTTCCAAATCGCGCATGGCGATGCGGAATCCGGCGCCGAGTTCGGCGTATTCCTGCAGCGCCTGGAGCCGCTTGTGCGCCTCCGGGTTGACGGGGCGGTTTTTAGGCACGAGAAAATAGGAATAGGCCTGGTGGCGATAACGCCCTACCCGTCCGCGAAGCTGGTGCAGTTCCGACAGGCCGAAACGGTCGGCGTCGTTGACGAACAGGGTGTTGACCTTGGGAATGTCGACGCCGCTCTCGATGATGGTGGTGCAGACGAGAACATCGATCTTGCCGTCGAGAAAACGGGTCATGACTTCCAGGAGTTCGCCTTCCGCCATCTGTCCATGGCCGGTGGCGAAGCGGGCCTCCGGGACGAGATGCCGCAGCCGCGCCGCCATCTCGTCGATGTTGTACACCCGGTTGTGTAGGAAAAAGCACTGCCCGCCGCGCGAAAGTTCCCTTAGTATGCCCCGCCGTATCACGTCGTCGGACCAGCGGACCACCATCGTTTTCACCGAGTGGCGCTCCCGGGGCGGCGTGGCCAGGTTGGAAATGTCGCGCAAGCCGAGGAGCGACATGTGCAGCGTGCGCGGTATGGGAGTCGCGGTCATGGTGAGGATGTCGACGTCGGCCCGGAAACGCTTGAGGCGCTCCTTGCTTTCAACCCCGAATTTCTGCTCCTCGTCGATCACCACCAGGCCGAGATTTTTGAACGCGACGTCGTCGGAAAGCAGGCGGTGGGTGCCGACCACGATGTCGGTTCTCCCCGCGCGGATGTTTTCCACGATGCGCTTCTGGTCGTTCGGGCTCCGAAACCGGGAAAGGCATTCGACGGCGACGGGATAGTCCGCCATGCGCTCGGAAAAGGTCCGGAAATGCTGCTCCGCGAGAATGGTGGTGGGCACGAGGACGGCGGTCTGTTTTCCCGCGTTGGCGACGCGGAAGGCGGCGCGCACCGCCAGCTCGGTTTTGCCGAAGCCGACGTCGCCGCACAGGAGCCGTTCCATGGGCGCGGTGCGCTGCTGGTCGCGGCGGATGTCCTCGCTGGCGGCGAGCTGGTCCGGCGTCTCGTCGTAAGGGAACGATGCGTCGAATTCCAGCACCAGGCCGTCGTCCTCGGGCAGCGCGACGCCGACGGAGGAAAGCCGTTCCGCCTGGGTGGCGAGCAGGTCCTGGGCGATGTCGCGCACCGCCTTTTCCGCCGCCGCCTTTCTCCTGTTCCAGGCGGCGGAGCCGAGTTTGGACAATTGCGGGCGGTGGCCGCCGAGGCCGATATAGCGCTGCACCAGGTCGATGTGCGACAGCGGGATATAGATTCGCGCCTCTTCGGCGAAACACAGCGCGAGGAAATCCCGCTCCGCCCCGTTCCGTTTCAGCGTCCGGATTCCCTCGAACCGGCCGATGCCGTTGGCGACGTGCACGACGTAGTCGCCTCCGCGCAGTTCGGCGAAATCGGCGATCGGCGCTCCGGAAAAGCGTTTGCGGGCGGTGCGGACCGGAGTCTGCCTGCCGAACAGCTCGTGGTCCGACACGTAGGCGGCCCCGTGCGCGCCCTCGCGGATAAAGCCCCGGGACAGCTTGCCGACGACCAGGGACGCGCGCCGCGGCAGGTACGGGAGTTTTTCCTCCAGCACCTGCTTGAGCCGTTTTTCCTCGGCGGCGTTGTTGCAGGCGATTACCAGTTCAAGCCCCTTTTCCAGGAGCAGCGACAATTCCTTGAGCGAGGTGTCGAAGCCGCCCGACAGCCTTTCCCAGCCCAGCGCGCCGAAATCGAGGACGGACAGGCGTTGCGGGCGGCGCCAAACCGATTCCGGCCATGCGTCGCCGTCGAGGTCCGGCGCGGCGCAAAGTCGAAGCCCGCCGATGCGGGCGGCGGCCTCCTCGAAGGCGATGAGTTCGTCCTTTTCCGAAAAGCCGCTGGCGTAAAGCCCGGCGACGCGCCCGATGCGATCCGGGTGCCACAGTATCGCCGCCGCGTCCTCCCCCAAATAATCCAGCAGGCTGTGGCGGCGCTTGCCGTCCCGCGCGTTGCGAAACGCGTCGCGGGAGATGTCGACCAGCGTCGCCTCCCCGGCGGCCGTCGGACCGCTTTCCTGCGTTCCCGGATCGAAACCGCGGATGGTGGCTATCTCGTCCCCGAAGAATTCAAGGCGGTACGGAATGTCGCCGAGCAGGGGAAAGACGTCGACGATGCCGCCGCGTCTGGAAAACTGCCCGGGTCCATCGACCTGCGCGACCGCTTCCAGGCCGCCCTCGACCAGATGCGCGACGACGGCCTCCGGCGATATCGCGCTCCCCCGGCATACCCGCAGGCCGCCCCGGCGGAGAACTTCCGGCGCGATGGTCGGCTGCAAAAGCGCCGTAACCGCCGTGACGACGCAGGGCGGCCGGGTGGCCTGGAGGCAGGTTTTCAGCACCGCCACCTGGTCGGAAGCGGTATTGACGTCAGGCATATCCGTTTCGGAGGGCAGTATGTCCCATGCCGGCCAAAACAGCGGATGGGGATCGTCGGATTGGAGATAGAACCGGATATCGTTGAATATGTCGATGGCGACTTCGGGATCGGGCGCGACCACCAGCAATGGACGATCGAGCCTGCCCAACGCATCCGCCAGGCACTTGGCGAGGGCGGAGCCCCTCGCGTTGCGAAGCAGCGCGTCGCCGTCCGCCAGCGCGGAGGCGAGTTCGCGCGCCCAATCGGATATCGCCAGCGGGGGGTCAGGTTTCGACATCACCAGGGTTTCAACTCAAACGCCGCAACTACACGAAATCCATGGATATATAACTGGTGGACTTTTGGAGGAAATCGGGCCAACCGCCGCCCGATTTCCTGTTATGAAGTCTGGTGTCAAGAGGATATAATCGTGATTCAGAAAAAGCCGACACCTCACGTTTATTAAAGGAAA
>JAISXA010000134.1 GCA_031270685.1 Planctomycetota bacterium | reverse complement strand
CCCAGCGCTCTTACCATGCCGTAAAACACTTCCGTATTGTCCATGACGCCCCGGAAATATTCCTCGCCGGGGCCGCCCGCGTTGAGAGGCACGCTGTCCGCGCTGTGGACTTCCTGCGTCTCGCTGTAGGGAAGATTGCCGACCGTCGCTTCGCCGGCGGTTTGCGGATTGGCGACGACCTTGTCGCCGTCCTTGATTGCCGGAACGGTGGGAATCGGCTTCAAGCGGTAATCCGCGTTGTAGTCGGGGTGGCTGGCGTATTGAACGGCCAGGGTCACCTCGGCGTCGGGATTGTCGGGGAAGCCGTCGCCGTCCTCGTCGACGAAGGTGGGGAAGATGGAATTGGCGTAGGTACGGACCGCGTGCCTGCCTTTTTTACCGTCGCGCTCGTGGTAGGTCCCGGTAATGCTGGCGCCGTGGGAATGATCGGCGGTGACGAGGATCAGGGTGTCGTCGTTGCGGGCCGCGAAGCGCCTGCCGACGCCGACCGCCTGGTCGAGTTCGATGGCGTCGTACACCGAGCGCTGCCAGTCCATGGTGTGGAGCTGCTTGTCGACGCAGGCGCCCTCGACCATGAGGAAGAAGCCGTTGGGGTTTTTGCCAAGAATCCCAATCGCTTTTTCCGTCATTTCCACGAGCGTTGGCTGATCGGTGAAGGAACCGATGACCTTGGGGTTTTTCAACACTTCGCGGTCCAGGTAGACGTTCATGTTGTCCAGATTGAACAAGCCGAGAAGCTTGCCGGATCCGGCGGCATTCATTTCCGACCGCGAGCCGGCGAAGGTGAAGCCCCTGGCCTTGAATTCCTCGACCAGGTTGCGGTTGTCGGCGCGCTTGGAACCGGGCGTGTCCTTGGGGATGAAGTGCCAGGATCCGCCGCCGAGAATGACGTCGGGCGTGTGCGCGGGGTCGAGCAGGTCCTGGGCGATGAAGTTCTGTTCCGCCCGGCGGCGGGTGTGCGCCACCATCGCGGCCGGGGTGGCGTCGGTGATGTTCGAGGTGGTCACCAGCCCGATGGACATGCCGCGGGTGCGGATCGCGATTTCGGCCAGGTTCTCGACCTTGGGGTGGTCCAGGTGATTCTTGGCGCTCGACTCGTAGACGCCCATGGCGTTGACCACCGATTTATGGCCGGTGGCGTAGGCCGAGGCCGAGTTGGCCGAGTCGGTCACCAGGGAATCGTAGCCGGAGGTGGTGACGAGCGCGGTGGCGGCGAGCTTTTCCATTTCCAGGAGGTCGTTGTATTTCCCCTCGACTATGCCCTTGGAAAGGATGCGGGCCATGTCGCGCACCGGCAGGCTCATGCCGTCGCCGATGAACAGGATGACGTTCTTGGCCCGCTTGGTCGCCTTGTCGGCGCTGACCGAATAATCGACCCGGGAGGCGGCGGTCTTTCCGCCCTGTTTGGCGACGGCTTCGACCGTGATCATTCCCGGCGCCGCGAATGCGACCTGGTTGATGCGGAGCGACGAAACGCCGTCCGCGGTTTTGAACTCGCCCTTCTTGCCGAAATATTCCTCGGCCGGCCTCCCGTTCACCGTCGCCGAAATCGAGTCGGCGCCGTCGCGGGCTTCGATGAGGAAGTCGAATTTTTGACCCAGGAGGAATTTGGCCTTGTTGATCGGCAGAATCACCGGTCCCGCGGCGCAAGCGGACTGGGCGGAGAATAACGTTGCGAAAGCGAGCACTGCGAAATACTGCCTGGCGGACGGGCGGCGCTGGGGCAAGTGCGACATTCATGTTCTCCTTTTCCTGAAAAAAAGACGATGTTCGACAGGTTCAGGAAAGTATGAACATTCGCGTTTGGTTTTTATGAGGAAATCATTGGATTTTCGTTAAGGTGCGCCCTGCGAGACGCACTCGTTTGGGGGTGGAAGCGGGGCTAACGCATGAAATTTTTCCTGCGCTGTCAGCGTCATTTGTGACGAGATTGCGGTTTTGACCCTGTTTTTAGCCTCATTTTTCCAAACAGGGGCGTTTTTCAGGGGAATTTCGTGCGTAGGCCCTGGGGGTGGAAGTCCCACATCCGGTTAAGCACTTGACTGGAAACCGCCGAATGCCTTAAAGTGGACTTTTGGAGAAAATCAAACAAACCGCGTTTGATTCTCTCCAAAGTTTCCCGGGGTTCCATTTTACGTCGGGAATTATTGCCAGGTCGGCGGTATCGCCCGACTTGACGAAAAATCAACCCATTGGCCCGTAAGCAGTAACATTTTTGGAGGAAATCGGGCGGCGGTTGGCCCGATTTCCTCCAAAAGTTCAGTGTTTGATTTCCTTCAAAAGTCCACATACCCATGAACCGCCGCGAATCGGGGTGGACGGCGGCCGACTGGAGGAGTGTATGACGCCAAAGGCTTATCTGGCCATCGTTCTGCACGCGCACTTGCCTTATGTCAGGCATCCGGAGCACGAAAATTTCCTGGAGGAGCTATGGTTCTATGAAGCCCTCGCCGAAACGTACATCCCGCTTATCCAGGTTCTGAACCGCCTGGAGAACGACGGCGTCGGCTACCGCCTGTTGCTCAGCCTATCCCCAACCCTTGTCTCGATGCTTGAGGACGAGCTGTTGCAGGAACGCTTTGTCCGGCATCTCGGAAAAGTCATCCGCCTCGCGGACCGCGAGGCGGAACGCACCGGCCATGACGGCGGCCGCCGCCTGCTCTGCCGCCGCTATGGGGAGCGCTATCGCGACATTCTCTACTGGTTCGAGGAAAAATGCGGACGCCGTCTCGCCGGCGCCTTCTCCCGGCTTGCCGATTATGGCCATCTCGAACTTATGACCTGCGGAGCGACCCACGGATTCCTGCCGATTCTCCAGCAGAATCCCGGCGCGGTGCGGGCGCAAATCAACACCGCGCGCGACTACCACGCGTCCGTCTTCGGCTCGCCGCCGGATGGGATCTGGATTCCGGAGTGCGCATATTATCCGGGCCTGGAGACGTTTCTCGCGGACGCGGGATTCTTTTACTCCTTCGTGGACGCCCATGGCGTCGAGAACGCTGAAACCGCACCGCGCCACGGCGTGTACTCCCCTGTCTGCACCCGGGAAGGCGTCGCCTTCTTCGGGCGGGACCGGGAGACGGGGCGCCAGGTATGGTCCGCCGAGCAGGGATATCCCGGCCACCCCTATTACCGCGAGTTCTATCGCGATCTCGGCCATGAACTCCCGGAAAGCGAACTAGGCGAGTTTCTTATCGATGGACGCATCCGGGTCAATACCGGGCTGAAACTCAAACGCATCACCTCCCGCCATGGCGGGGAGAAGGAACTGTACGATCCCGGACGCGCACGAGAGCAGGCGGCCCGCGACGCCGCCCATTTTGTGGAAAACCGCGTCCGCCAGGCGGAAATGCTGTCCGTATTCGCCGCGGACCGCCCCCCCATAATAACCGCCCCGTACGACGCGGAGTTATTCGGGCACTGGTGGCACGAGGGACCGTGGTTCCTGGACTATGTTTTCCGGAAACTGCGCTACGACCAAGAAGTTGTGGTGACGCTCACTCCCGGCGATTACCTCCGGCGCCATCCGGACAACCAGCTTTCGCGCCCCGCCGGCTCCAGTTGGGGCGGGGACGGAACTTATGAATTCTGGATCAACGATTCCAATCAGGACCTCGTCCCCGCTTTGCACCAGGCGGCCGACCGCCTGACCGCCGCCGTCGACCGGGACGAAGGAGTGGCCCGGGATCCGGAGCTGCTCAAGCAGATGTTTCGCGAACTGCTGCTCGCGCAGGCGTCGGATTGGCCTTTCATCATGCGCACCGGCACCAGTCCGGACTACGCCCGCAAACGCGTCTCCGATCACCTCTCCCGCTTTTGGGCCCTGGAAAACATGCTCACCGGCGATCCGGACGCGGATGTTTTTTCCGCCATCCGCGCCGCCGACAACATCTTCCCCGATTGCCGCCCCGAATACTACGCAACCCGCGCTCCATCCTGATGATGGCGCGACGGAGCGCCGGCGCGGAGCGGTTTCCGCCCGGAAGACCGACAGGACAAACGAGCGGGACGCTTTTTTTCGCGAATTACTCAAGTTGAGGCGGAGACTTCCGATAATAGGATATGCGCCCGACGCGTGGTTAGCCGTGGCGTATACGCGCAACACGCATGAAAGCGGCATATTGACGCGAAAGGAATCACCATGGCAGGCCCAGCGCAACAAATCACCGGTCTCGCATCCGGATTTGACACCGCTTCCATCGTCGAACAGCTTATGGCGGTCGAGAAGACCGGATACACCAAGCTCGAGACGAAACAGAAGACCGAACAGCTCAAATTGCAGGCGTACCAGGGCGTCAACACCTTCATCAAGAAGTTCAAGGAATCCGTGGCCAACCTCGCCGGCCAAAAACTGTGGAACAGCAAATCCGCGTCCTCCACCAACGACAGCTCGCTCACCGCGACGGCCAGCCAGTACGCGGTCAACGGCAGCTATTCGTTCCGGGTCACCCAGATGGCCGGCTCGGCGCAGTTCTCCAGCAAGGGCTTCAACAGCAAGACCGAGGCGCTGGGGGCGTCCCAGTCCAATGGCGCCCCGAACCAACTCGGCGTCGTCACCATGAACAACGCCCAGGCCAGGGTCGACCAGTCCGCGAAGCTCGAGTCTTTCAACGGCGGCGGCGGCGTTTTCCGCGGCTCCATCCGCATCACCGATTCGCGGGGCAACTCGGCGGTGGTCGACCTTTCCGGCACGGAAACTATCAACGACGTGGTCGACTCCATCAACAACGCCACCGGCGTCCTGGTGAAGGCTTCGGTCGGGCGCGGCGCCGACGGCTCCAGCTACCTGGTGATCGACGACGAGAGCGAGGGGAGCGGCAAGCTCAAGATCCAGAACGTCGGCCAGGGAACCACCGCCACCGACCTCGGCATCGCCGGCGCCGCCGAAACGGCTGGCGGTCCGATCAACGGACGCAACCTTTTCTACCTGGGCAGGGACACCGACCTTTCCCTTCTCAACGACGGCCTCGGCGTCGAACAGGGCAGGATCCTCGTCGATATCGAGGACGCGAACGGCGGCGGCCTGTATTTCCAGGCCGACCTGTCCTCGGCGAGGACGGTCGGCGACGCGCTCGACGCCGTGAACGCGGCGATCGCCAAGGCGAAACAGGACAGCGTCGGCACCCAATACGAGGGATATCTCGACGACCTCAACTTCCAGTTGAACGCGGGCAGGAACGGTTTCGAATTCGTCGGCGCGAAGGAAGGCCACACCTACGACATCGGGGACGTCACCGTCTCCGGCGCACAGAGCAACCCGGAAACCTCCAGGCAACTCGGACTTTTCGGGTCCCATTACGTCGCGACCGGCGGCGGTGGTTCGATCGGCGGAACCAGGGTGCTGGGCGACATCGATTCCCCCATGCTCAAGAACATCGCCGGCGCCTACGGCGGCGGCATCGGCAGCGCCGGCGGCGACACCCCGCAGGTTCCGACCAGCCTTACCGGTTCGACCCTGCTTTCGCAGTTGAACGGGGGCAAGGGGATCGACATCGGCTCCGGCAACGAGGGTCTTTCCATCGCCTTTTTTGAGGGCGGCGGGGCGAACCATTTCGAGACCAAGAACATCGTCGACTACGCCGGATTGCGCGAACTCACCGCTGATCCCACTGCCACCGTGGACGACCTGCTGCTGGCGCTCAACGACGGTCTTGCCGCCTACCAGGGCGCGAACCACGTCAACGGTTTCGATGGCCTCCAGTTCAACCTGGACGGGGACGGGATCGTCCTTTCCGGCATGTCCGAGGCTCACCAGTACGTTATCCAGAACACCACCCTGGCCCAAAGCTTGGGCTTGGTTCGCGACAAGATGGGCGGCAACAGCGCCTATGTCGCGGAACTCGGCGATCTCTACAAAGTGGAGGAGATGGTCGGCGGCACGACCCAGATCAACGAGGGCGAGACCACCCTCGCCGAGCTGACCAAAGTCGGCGGCGGCGCGGTCAATACCAGCGGGTGGGGCGCTGCCGGCCAGTTCATCGTCACCGTGGGCGGCACGACCGTCGACATTTCAAGCGCGCTTTCCGGATTGACCAACGGCAGCACTGTCGCGGCTTACCTCACCGCCGTGAACGATAAACTCAAGGCCGAATTCGGCGACTACTCGCCGCAACTGCTCGTCGACATCGCCGGCAAGGGCTTCCAGTGGCGTAACGTCGATTTGACCGAGGATTTCTCCGCCTCTGGCACGGTGGTCGACGAATTCGGCCTCGACAATCACTGGACCGGCAGAAGTGACGTCGACATCGGAGAAGCGAAATTCGAATCGCAAAGCCTCAACCCCACCGCCACCGGCTATTCGCGGCCCGTGGCCCTCACCGCTTCCAACTACGACCAGGTCAAGCTCGGCCAGCTTTACAACGGCAGGGGTCTTGCCTTCACCGGCGACGACGCCGATACTTTCGAGATCAAGTTCCTCGAGGACACCGTCGACGAATACGGCTTTTCCATCAGCAAGGCCGAACTGACGACAGCCCTGGAGGCCAAGGCGGCCGGCGGCAAGTTGTCGAACCTTTCGGTCAAGGACTATCTGGATGCCTTCAATCAGGTGATCGCCGACAAGATCTCCAGCGATCCCGCCCTTGCCGGCATGGTTGTGGAAGTCGGCATCAAGGACGGCGCGTTCGCCATCACCAAGGCTGTCGGCCTCACCAACAACGACCTGATGTCCTTCACCGGCGAATTGGCCAAAAACACCACGGCCGGCTGGGGTTTCGGTTCGATCCAGGTCGCGTCGGGGACAGGCTTCCCCTCCGGCGGCACGATCAGCGGCGACAACCTGGACGCCATCGAATACGTCGAGCAGGACATCCAGGGCCTCGGGGAGCTGACGATCAAGGTCGGCAACGCCGAGTACACGCTTTCGACCGCCGGCCTCGGCGGCGAAAACTCGCTCCGCGACCTGATCGGGAAGCTCAACGAAGAACTGAGCGCCAAACTGCAGGCGGATGGAGTCACCGCCGACATCAAATTCGCCATGAACAACAGCGGCACCGGCCTGGCGGTGGACAATAATTCCGGCCTCGCGGTGACCTTCGTGGACAAGGGCGGCGCGGATTCGCTGGTGCGCGACCTCGGCTTCGTCGATCCGAACACCGGCGAGGCCAAGCGCATCGAGTCCTACAGCTTCGGCAGCGCCAAGACCCTCGCCAAGCAGTATGTCAGCCGCGCGAGCGATCTTTCGGCCCTCGGCGTGGAAGCCGGCGTCCTTGTCGTCACCAACGCGCGCGGGCAGACCGCCAACATCGACGTCTCCGAAGCCAAGACCATCGGCGACATCGTCGACGCGCTGAACAGCATCACCAATTTCGGCGTCCGCGCCCGGATCAACGAGGCCGGCGACGGCATCACCGTCGAGGAGTACTACGAGCCCGGCAACGAGCCGAATCCCCCCCCGGACGGCAGGATCGTGATCGCCGACCAGAGCGGCTCGAACACCGCCAAGCAGCTTGGCATTCTGGGCGAGGGTTCGGACGGCGCCGGCGACGCCAAATCGGTCATCAGCGGCAGCATGAAGAAGGAAATCACGGTGTGGTCGAACGACACCCTCACCACGCTCATGAACCGCATCTCTTCCGAAGGCTACAAGACCGCCATCGTCAACGACGGATCCGTCAACCCCTTCCGGCTGACGATCGCCTCCTCGACGACCGGCGCCGCCTCCGACTTCATTCTGGACTCGGACGTCGAACTCCTGGGCCTGACCCAGACCTCGCGGGGCAAAGACGCCAAGATCCTGTACGGCGACCCGAACTCCGGCGTCTCGCCGATGTTCCTGTCCTCGGCTACCAACTCGAACAGCACCGCGATTCTGGGGCTTACCCTGGACATCAAGAGCGTGTCCGACGCCTACACTACCATCACCGTCGACACCGACAAATCGAAGGTGACCGACGAGATCAAGGCCATGGTCGCGTCCTACAACGAGCTGAACGACTTCGTCGCGTACCTCGACGGGTACGATCCGGAAACGAACGAACCGGGCGTGCTCTTCGGCGACACTTCCGTCCGCAACCTGATGAAGTCCATCGACGACATGTTCTACCTCATCTTCAATCCGGAAGGCGTTTCCTATAACGAGATCACCGACGAGGCGAAGAAAACCTGGAGCTGGATGGATCTGGGCATCTCCTTCCAGGCCACCGAATCCACGGACAGCAGCGGCGGCACCACCTCCAGTTCCTGGTATTCCTCGATGGTGCTGGACGAGGAAGCGCTTTCGGAAATGGTCTCCGCCAACTGGGAACAACTGTACAACGCCCTCGCCTCCCAGACCAACGTAACCGACAGCAGCCGCGGCAAGAATGTAGCCGCCTCCGCGAGTTTCAACTACCAGTACGACCGGGACCAGAACGGCAACATCATCTACCCCGAGGGCGGCTGGAACGTCAACAACGCCATCAACGGCGATTCGACATCGTCAATTGCCAACGGCGTGAACGGCTTCCAGGCCAACAAGACAATCGCCCAGGGCGAGAACCAGTACACGGTGTGGCTGCAACAACCCGCCACCCTGTCCCGGCTTTCCATCTACCACGCGGGCTCGGTGACGGTGGACGGCGAAACCGGCAGCGGCGCGTTGCGCGACTTCAAGGTCGAGTACATGGATGCCAACACCGGCAAGTGGGAGACGTTGCGCGAGGTCGAGGGCAACACCGGCAGCGCCAGCCATCTCGGCTTCGCCCTGCCGACGACGGTGTCGGCGCTCCGCGTCACCGCCTCGGCCACCAACGCCGAGGACGGCAAGTTCCGCCTGCTGGACATCCAGGCGATCGAGGATACCGGCCTGGCCGGCAAGCTGAATCAGCTCACCGGCGCCCTAGCCGACGTCACCACCGGCTTTATGGCCGAGCGGCAAACCGAGGTCGAGGACAAGCTCCAGGAACTCGACGATCAGATGGTGAGGATGCAGGAAAAACTCGACGCCAAGGAAGCGCTCCTGTGGCGCCAGTTCACGGCGATGGAATCCGCGCTTTCGCAACTGCAGAATCAGGGCAACCAGATCACCTCGATGCTGAGCTCGATGGGAAGCTGACCGGCTGTCCCGCGTTTTTGGAAAGTCCTTGACTTTAGCCTGGAATTCGTCATAGTGGTTCTTTCCAGAAGAGGCAATTGGCAATCCGGGCCGTGGCTCAGCTTGGTAGAGCGCTTGACTGGGGGTCAAGAGATCGGTGGTTCGAATCCACTCGGCCCGACCAATATAACGACCGCAACCGTAAAGGGTTGCGGTTTTTTATTGACATGAAAGGTGGGGTGTTATATGCTCCAGAACACGAATAATGAACACGAATACAGGGGCGAGTCATGCCGAAAAAGGCGAAATACTGGCTCATCCGGTTTCTTCGGGGATGAGGCTCCCTGAATCGTGGTTTGCATCACAAACCAAATTTCCAAAAGTCCACTCAAAGGAACGTCCCCACCGCCGAGCTGGAGACCTTCGCCGGCTACGCGATAAAAATGAAGAACTCGGGCGCGCTCAACCTGGACGGGGTCCAGTTGTCGCTGTTCAGCGGGGCCGACCACCAGGCGATGCTGGCGGCGATGCAGCGGGAGAGCAGGGAGGCGGCGAAGGAGGCGGCTAAGCTGGACCAGCGGGCGAACAGCCTGGAAGGGTTGCTCAAGGCGGGGAAGAATCTTACCGCCAAGGAACTGCACAAATACGGGGCGCGGGCCGGCAACCGCGAATCGGTCCGGATCAGGATCGAGGAATTGCGGGCCGAGGCCGAACGCTGGCGGCGCTTCTTCCAGCATCCGGACGTGCTCGCCCAGGTGCAGGAACGGGCGGGAACGGCGGTCAAGCCGGAGGCGTTCGCGCAGGGGGAAATGGAGGCCATCCGGACGCGGGCGGTGGAGATGAAGGGCGGCCAATTCACCGCCGCCAATCCGGCCGAGGCGAAACGGCGGCTTGCCCTGCTGGAAAACATGACGCCGCTGCCGGTCCGAAACGAATTGATCGGCATTGCCGATGTCGTGGAACTCCGGGAAAGGGCCAAGGAAATATACGGCAAACTTGAACCGGCCAGAAACCTGCGCGACGGCAAGCGACTGCATTTCGTTCCTTCGGCCTTCAAGAAAATCCGTTCGCACAGCGCCGACCCCAGGATTATGCAGGCGGTCCCGTCGTTGCGGGAACTGTTCGAATACGCCGTGCCTTTGTATTCGGAAGCGCCGAGGGAAAAAAGATCCAGCGCCGTTAACTGGCATACCTATGCGGTGAAGGTCGGCGACGGCGAATATGTGCGCCTGACGGCATGGGAAACCAAGAAGGGCGAATTGGAACTGGACTTCCACGACGTCAATACATCCAGCCCAGACAAAAAGAAAGACGCCATTCCCGCATCGGCTGACCGGGTTACAAACCCGTTGCTTGATGAGGAAAGACGTCTTTCTAAAGATACCGTACAACAGTGGATCGATTTTGTCAAGTCCATTGCGGATGATCCGGAGACGTTTTCCCAATCCG
>JAISXA010000123.1 GCA_031270685.1 Planctomycetota bacterium | reverse complement strand
ATAACCTGGGCAATATCGACACCCCCGGCTACGCCCGCCAGCGGGTTACGCAGAACGCCACCCTTGGCTGGAGTTCCGGCCTCAACAACGCGGTCATAGGCACCGGCGCCGGCATCAGGTCGGTCAGACGGATCGCCAACGAATATGTGGAAAAACAGCTCCGCATGGCCACCTCCACCGACGTCTATTACGGCAACCTCAGGAATTGCTACAGCAACGTTCAGGCGTTTTTCAACGAGCCGGCGTCGGGAAACGCGCTTTCCGACAGCATGAATTCCTTCTGGGACGCCCTTTCCGACCTTTCCGGTTCGGTGGAAAACATCCCGATCCGCGCCACCGCCATCAACAACGCCGAGGCCATGGCGCTCCGTTTCAACCGCATCGCCGAACAGCTTAACACCTACCGCACCACCGTCAACGAGGAAGTGGCGGAGTCGGTGTACCAGATCAACCGCCTGCTCGGCGAAATCGGCCAACTGAATTCCGCTGTAGTAGCCACGGAGCAGGGCGGCACCTCGGGCGCTATGGCCAACGATCTTCGCGACCAGCGCGGCGAGGCGATCAAGGAACTCTACAGTTACATGGACATCGACGTCGTGGAGGAACCCAACGGCTCGGCCATCGTTTCCATCCACGGGCGCACCCTGGTCTATTTCAACCAGGTTTCGGCAATCGAGACCGAACTGCAACTTTCGAACGGACTGCAAGTGGCGATGCCCATCTTTTCGTCCGATCGCTATCCGCTGGAACCGAGGGACGGCCAGTTGGCCGCGCAGATCCAGATTCGCGACGAAATTCTCCTCGGCTACATGGACGAGTTGGACAACCTTTCCGCCAACTTCATATGGGAGTTCAACCGCGCCTATTCCCAGATGCGCGGCCTCGAATCCTTCGATTCCGTCACTTCCAAGAACGCTCCGCTCGATCCGTCCGTGACCCTGGACCAGCTCCAGTATTCGGACAAGACGCCGGCCGTAACCTTCCAGATCGTGAACGGCAATTTCGAACTTATCATCGAAAACCGCAATGCCACGCCGCCGCAGGAAACGACCGTCAATATCGAGATCGATCTCGACGGCCGTCCCGGCCCCGGCGGCGAGCCGGACATGATGCTGTGGGATCCCGACAATCCGGACGCATCCAATTCCTTTGTCAACCGGCTTCAGAAGGCGCTGGACGAGGCGGTTCCCGGCGCTTTCGAAGTGTCGATCGACCGCGAATACCGGGTAACCGTCAAGGGCAAATCCGACGAGTACGGCTTCGCCTTCGGCAAGGACACCTCGGGAGTGGTCGCCGCCCTGGGCCTTAACGTCCTGTTCACCGGCCACAACGCCCTGAATATGGGCGTCAACCAGGACGTCAAGAACACCCCCGAATATCTCGCCTGCGCCTACAGCTTCCGCGAGGGCGACAACGACGGGTTGATGGACCTCATCGATCTCAGGGACCAGAAGATATTCACCCTGAAAGGCATGACCCTGGACGAGTATTACCAAGCCGTCGCCGGGCGGCTCGGCAGCGAGGCGAACCGGACGACCAACCTCAAGGACCTCCAGGAGGACATCCTCCACCGGATGTTCGTCCAGCGCGAGGAACTGTCGGGCGTGAACGAGGACGAGGAAGCGTCCAAGATGATCACCTATCAGCGCGCCTTCCAGGCCGCCGCCAAGTTCATCAGCATCGTGGACGTGCTGTACGAGACGCTTATCAACATGTAACGGGCTTACGCGATACGGAGATCGCCATGCGCGCAACTTCAAAGATAACGACCCAGAACTCGCTGTACGCGATCCAGCGCAACTACCGCAACTACGCCAAGGTCAACGCCCAGGTGTCGGCGCTGCGCCAGGTCATCAACCTCGAGGACGATCCCCTGTCCGCCAACCTCGGCATGCGCATGGTCACCATCGCTTCGCGCACCACGCAATACATCCGGAACATCAATTCCGGCCTGGCTTCGCTCCGCCTTTACGACGGCTCGCTCGGCGACAGCAAGACTTCGCTGGACGCGCTTCTCGAGCTTGTCATCCAAGGCTCGGACGAGGTAACCTCCAAGGAGCAATACGCCACCCTCGCCGGCGAGGCGAACACCATTCTCCAAAAGCTGATAACCGCCGCCAACGCCTACGACGGCGACCGCTACCTGTTCGGCGGACAAAACACCAAGACGCCTCCCTTCAACATCGTCAACGGCAGCTACGTCAACTACATCGGCAATGACAGCCCCATCAACATGCTGGTGGACAAGGGCGCGTCCCAGAAGGTGAACGTCACCGGCTCCGACGCTTACGGCAGCCTGCTTACCGTGCTCAAAAGCCGCGATTACCATCCGCGGGTCAATCTCGGCACCGATACCTCGACCGCCCTCTCGGACCTCAACAACGGTTCCGGCGTTCCGGCCGGAAAGATCAGGATCCATTACAGCGCCTATCCCGAGGGCCTGGAGGTGGACTTGTCCGGCTGCGACACGATCGAGGACGTCAAGGACATGATCGAGCAGGAGACCTTGAAGGCGTCGCGCCGGCTCAACGCCGCCGACCATTCCTGGCTCGACCAGTCGAACCTCAACTGGCGCGATCTGCAGGACCGCTACGTGAAGGTCACGGTCAACCCCGACGGCAACGGCATTTCGCTGCTGGAAATCGACCTCGGCGAGCCGCTGCCCGAGGCGAACAAGTACGAGGCCGCCGCCGGGTTGACTTACGAGGATCCGGGCGTCCCCGGCTACGACTACAGCGCCGGCGGTGTCGGGGCGGGGAGTGGTGCGGTCTACGACAAGCTGGATTACATCTACGGCGCGGGAACTGGATACACTTCGGCGCTGCGCGTGGACGACGTCGCCAAGAACAAGGCGGCCGAGGGGCTCGGCATCAAGGGAAGCGGCAACGCCTACGATCCCGCCAATCCCGACGCCGTCCTGGACGGGTTCCTTCACGGCCGCGACCTCAGCCCGGCCCTGACCAAGAACACCCTGCTCGCCGACCTCGACGGTTTCAACGACGCGCTGTACACCTTCTACAACGGCGCGAAGCCGGATTCGATCTCGATCCGCGAAACCAGCGCGGACGTCAACAACATCTTCAACCAATGGGACCTGACCGGCGTCACCGAAGGGGTGAACACCGGCAAGGATGGCGAGCTGTATACCAGGCTGGCGCGGCGCGGCCCGCCGGATGACGACATCTATCTGGAAATGTACACCGTCCCGCTCGACCAGGCGCGGCCAAGCGATCTGGTCGCGACCGGCGTCTACACCCAGTCGCCCGACGGCGGCCTCATGACCATCCGCGAGGCCAATTCGTCCGGCCTCGGCGGCACCGTCGGGCTGGTGTTCCCGACCAGCATGGAGGAGGCGACGGCCAGCCTGGCGGTCGATTTCGGCAACACCCTTCGCGGCTCCGTCCACTTCGAAGCGTTCCGGGAGGAGGTCGCCGGGGACGGCACCTCCAAAGATAGATTCAACATCGCCTCCGGCTGGGACATCAAGGGACTGGACAAACCGCCGGCGCTTGGCTACGACATGAACCACCCGTTCTCCACCGACCTGCAGGGCGACGTGTCGGTGAACTTCCGTTACGACGGCGACGCCAATTCCTTCCACGTGGAGCTGTACCGTCCCGCCTTCGCCGACCAGCCGGCGACGCTCATCGCGTCGGGAAAGATGGATATCGGCGCGGCGGGCGATTCGTCGCCGAGCGCCGTCGCCGCCTCCGGGCGCGTCGAACTGGTCGGCGCGGAGGGTTTCGAGGGCATTTCCGGATCCGTGTACATCGAACTTCCCGTCGGAACCGAATTCGGCGGCGGCGACTTCGGGACCTCGGCGGGCGACAAAACCAGCCTGACCTACGCGCTCCGGGAGCCCGCGCCGGCGGGGACGATCGTCCTGGGCGGAGCGACGAAGCTCGTCGCCGACCAGGCGATTTCGGGCCAGATGATCCTTGCCGGAGACACCCTGTTCAAGGCCGGCCAGACCTTCACCACCCAGGTGAGCCTGCCCGACGGTTCCGTCATTCCTTCGGGCCAGCCGTTGCGCGAAGACACGGTGTTTCCCAAGGGAGTCTCGGTCGAGACGGAAACGCTCCTCGAGGGAACGGTGCTCGCGGCGGGGCAGGACATCACCCTGGCGGCGCCGCTTCCGGCGGGTACGGTCATTCCCGCCGGTTCGTATTATGAAAGCGGCCCCGGTTTTCCCGCCTCCGGCATGAGCATGACGGCGAGCGATCCGGTCACCGGAAGGGCTCCGTCGGTGCAGCCGACCGGGTTCAACCTCACCGCGACCTTCAACACCGTCCAGGACTTCATGCGCGAGGTCGAGGAACTGGGGATTCACGTCTCCGCGCGGATCGGCGCCGACGGCAAGAGCATGGAATTCGTCTCCACGCTCGCGGGCGCGTATCTCACCGTAAGCGAGGACACCGACTGCTACGAACAGATGGGCGACTTTCACCAGCAGCTTTCCGGGCTGGACCTGGAGGGTTTGGTGAAAGGGGTCAATTCCGACCGCTACGGCAATGTCTACACCGAGGTCGTCCACTATCCCCCGGACAAGACCCAGATGAACCCCACCGGCCCGCTCATGTCCACCATCATCGGCGCCGACGGCGTCATGACCCAGGTGGAGGCGGGGTATTACGTCAGGGTGTACAGCGATCCCGAACAGATGAAACTGCCCTACGCCGACCGCGACGACTCCAAGATGGTCGCCGAGGGATTCCTCCCTTCCGGGGAATGGAACCCGTACTTCGACGAATCGCGGCCTGTCGGCCCCGGCAACGAGCCTTTCCTTCCCATCGCCCCCGCGACGACCCTGGGCATCGCCACCGGCCTGGCGCTGGAGGAACGCAACGATTCCGGCGTGTCGGGGCGGGTCAATCTCAACTACTATGGAAGCGAGGGACTCCAGGCGAAAACCGACTGGATGATCGACGGGAATAACCAGCGGGTGGAGTATTTGAACTACCATTGCTACGACAATGCGAATATAACCGTATTCCCCGGCGGCATGCGCCCCACCGGGATCTTGCACGCCACCATCCAGGAAGTGGACATCGCGGCCGTTCCCGGCCAAAACTGCGATTATTCCGGGATCTTCCACGGAACCATCGCCAACAACGGCGGCGATCTGGACGTCCGTCTGCACAAGGATCCGTCGCTCACGGTCATCACCGCGCGCAACGATCCGTCCGAACCGGTCGGGCCCGACGGGAGGGTGACCTTGTACGAGGTTGACGGGAACGGCGATATCGCCTACGACATTTACGGCGAGAAGATAGTCGCCGGTTCCATGGTCGTGACCGACAACCAGTTGCCCGACGGCGCAACCGACCGTTTCGAACTGGAGACGGGCGCGGCCAGGCATTCGGCGCAGCAGCGGCAGGACAACCTCTTCGCCACCATAAACGACATCATCGACGCGCTGCACGATTGCGACGCGGAGCGCTTGCACGACCTTATCGGCACGGTGACCGCCGACCGGAACCGGTTGCTGGAGGCCCGCGGCGATGTCGGCGCGCGCACCGACCATCTCGACCTGCTGGTGGAACGTCACCAGGCGAGCATCATCAGCTACGACACCGTCCTGACCCAACGCGTGGGCATGGACGAAAATGCGCTTTCCGCCTCCATTCTGAACCTTCAAGCCGCGTTGAACGCGTTCGAAGCGGCGCAGAAGACGGCGTCGATGATCATGGGCATGAGCCTGCTGAATTACCTGTGAAACGCCTCAACGCACGTTATCGTATCCTTTCGCTTCCACCTCTTCCCTGCGATTGGCGGACAGAGCCTTATGGTTCTTCCGCCAATCCAGCATCTGCCTGACGACGCCGGTCTTCTCGAACCGCCGGATCGAGGTGACCGCGCGGAACGAATCCACGAAAACATATTCCGCCCCTTCCCGGAGTCCCCGCCAGATGCAATCGGTGGACGTTCCCTGGGGGAGCGATTCATCGAATCCGCCGATGCCGGCGAACGTTTCCGGGTCCATGAGCATGACGCCGCCGGGAGCGTGCGCCCGGCGGCGGCGGGTGGCGAGGTTCGCGGCGGCGAAGGCGATGCGCACCACCGGCCCGCCTTTGTCCGGCATTCCGGCGACGGTTCCGATATAGCGCTTTTTCCCCACCACGGCTTCGGCGAGCAGCCCGAGCCCGTTCTTCGGGAGCCGGGTGTCGGCGTCGACGAAGACCAGCATGTCGCCGGTAGCCGCTACCGCCCCCAGGTTCTTTCCGAACGACATTCCAGACTTTCCGCTCTCCGCCATCTTCACCGGAAACCGCGCCGCAACGCCGCGCGAATTGTCGGAACAGCCGTTGAGCGCGGCGATGATCTCCGGCTTCGGACCGGGGTAGGTCTGTTCGAGAAGCGGCGACAGCGTGTCGGCCAGGGTCTTTTCCTCGTTGTGGACGGGGACGATGACGGAGATTTTGGGCCAGGGATGGTCGGGGCGGTCCGGGCCGGATTCGCGGCGACGGCGTTCGCTTCGCCGGTAAATGTATTCCAGGCGCAATCCACGCCAATAAAAGAGGATGCCCACCACCTGCGGAATCAACACCGCGAAGCTGCCGATATGCAGGGCGTAAATGACGAGAATGACGGCGCCGGCTAGGGAGAAATACCAGTAGAGGATCGGGATGACCGGTTTTTTCACCTTCTCCGACGCCAGCCACTGCGCGAGCATCCGCGCGAAAAACAAACCCTCGCCAAGCAGCCCGAACAGCTCCCAAGCGTCCCAACGCATTTCCGGGAACATGTCAGCGGCTTCCTCCGGCTCTTCTGTAGGTTTGCGCCGGGCCCTGTTCTACGATGCGCAGGATCTTGAGCATGGCCAGCGCGGCGGCGGTTTGTCCTGACGGAAGGCCCGCGATAGCGGTTATGTCGTCGATGGTTTGCCAATCCCCGCCGACGGCGTCGGCCACGATCCGCTGTTCGGAGGTCAATTTCGGCTGGGGTGACGCGGCGGCCGGCGCGAGGGGAGATGCTTCGTCCTTCGTCAAATCCCTTTGCGGCTCAGCCTCCGCGCTCCGGGGCGGCGCGGGACGCTCCGCGGCCTCGGTAGCGGGTTTTCGCGCCGGCTTTACGGCGGAGAATGGAAGGCCCGCCTTCCTGTCCGGCGTTTTCCTCTTGAAATCCGGGGGTGGAAGGTTGGGATTGAGGGCTTGGAGGATGTCGTCCACTTTGACGACCATAGTCGCCCCGGCGGCGATGAGTTCGTTGCAACCGGAGGAGGCCGCGTCGCCGATCCTCCCGGGAACCGCGAAGACCTGTCTGCCCACATTGTTCGCCTGGTTGGCCGTGATGAGGGCCCCGGACCGGGAGGGCGCTTCGATCACCAGCAGGCCCAACGACATGCCGGCGATTATCCGGTTTCGCGCGGGAAACGTCTCGCGGGACGGTTTGGTAGCCATGGGGAACTCGGTGATCACCGCGCCGCTCCGCGCTATTTCCAGCGCCAGGTCGCGGTTTTCCTCGGGATACATGTAGTCGAAGCCGCATCCGAGCACGGCGACGGTGCGCCCACCCGCGTCGAGCGCTCCGTCGTGGGCCCAGGCGTCGATTCCGAGGGCGAGACCGCTGACGATGGTGTATCCTTGGCGCGCAAGTTCTCCCGACAGGCGCCTGGCCTGTTCGCGCCCGTACGGCGAGGCGCGGCGGGTGCCGACGACGCCGACGGCGACCTGATCCCCGGGAAGCAGCCGACCCTTGACGTAGAGCGCGGCGGGCGGGTCAAAGGTGGAAAGCAGCGGTTTCGGATAACCGGGATCGTCATAAGGAATGATTTCCACTCCGGCGCGAACCGCCTTTTCCATCTCCGGCCTCGGGTCGAAAGCGGCGGATGCGAGTATGCGCTCCGCTTTCACGGCGGAGACGCCCTCGACCTCGCACAACTCGCGGACGCTTGCGCCGAAGATGCGGTCGGTATTGCCGAAGCGCTGGATCAGCCGCCAGATGGTGACGTTGCCGACGCCGGTGGTTTGTTTCAGCCTGATGATGTTTTCCGTAAGTTCCGCCATTCTGCTATCCACCGGTAAAGGTCAGGAAAGGGATACGCTTTCGCCGCCGTAAAGCGCGATTACGCCCTCGGGAACGGGATCGATGAGCGGCGGTAGAAATTTTCCCTGGCGGTGCAGGGCGATCTCCTCCTCCGTCATATGGATGAGCATCCACGTTCCGGGGTTGAGACGCTGCACGAACTGCCCGGCGCCGGATCCCTGCCAAGGGCAGAGGAGAAGAAGATCGATCCGGCCGAGTGCTTCAATGGCGTACGGCTGCGTGCGCTCGTTGTCGCCGTCGTGGAGAATCCGGAAACCGTCCATATCGACGAGATAGCTGTTGTGCCCGCGCCCGTGGAAGGTGCGGAACGCGGTGACCGCGATTCCGCGCGTTTCGGCCGATTCCAACGCGGGCGGCTTCTGCCGTTCCGGCGGATCGAGGGTCACGATCCTGTCCGAGGGCAGCTTGTTTCTGAAATGGTCGGCGACGGATCGCGGGCCTACGAGGCAGGCTCCGGACCGCGCCAGCGCGGCGAGTGTTCGGGCGGGATCGAGGTGGTCGCCGTGGGCATGGGTGACGAGGACCAGATCGGCGTCGGCTATGCCGCCGGCGTCCAGAACAGGTTTGCCTCCCACTCCCGGGGCGTGATGAAAGAGCGGGTCGATGTATGCGACGCCGGCGCCGTTCTCGAGGCGCACGCCGGCATTCCCCAGCGAGGCGACCGAAATCTCCATAACGCGTTTCCTCCGAATGGGTTTTGCTTGCGCGGTTCGGCGAAGGAGTTATTATCTGAAGTTTTGACAAAGTGGCGATTAAACCGCCAATCGCCAATTTGTCAAAATCAAAAACGCTTGTGCCGCAAGGATCGCGATTTTTACAATTTGGGCATTCGGCGGTTTGAATGCCTAATTTGCAAAACTTCGGTTATTATCGCTAAACGGGCCGCGGCGTCCATCGTTTGCGCGTGAAAAGAGCCGGAATGGGTACGGGAATATCCAGCGGCGGCCGATACAAACCTTAAGGACCGCCGCGCCGTCGCGGTTGGTGCCGATCCGTTGGTGGCTGGAGGTTAGAGTTCGATGATTGTCAAAACCAGTCGCTTCGGCGACAAGGAGGTACCGGACGAGGCCCTGATAACCTTTCCCGAAGGCGTGATCGGTTTCAAGGACGCCACGCGATTCGTCATGTTCGAATGCTCCGACGACGGCATATTCAAGTGGCTGCAATCGTGCGACCGTCCGGAATTGGCGTTCGTCATCTGTGAAGCCGGCGTGATCATGCCCTCCTACAAGATCGTCATCGGCGAGAAGGAGCGCCAGGTGCTCCAGCTCGAAAGCGTCGACGATGCGGTAGTGTGCCTGATCCTCGTCATTCCCAAGAATCCCATGGACGCCACCGCCAATCTTCTCGGCCCGCTGGTCATGAACGTGGAGACCAGACTCGGCATGCAGGTGGTGGTGGTCAATCCGCAGTACAGCACCCGCTATCGGTTGTTCACCGATCCCAACGCTCCCAAGGACGAGAGCGGGGAGGAACCGCGGCCGGAATCAGTGGGGGAGGAGGACGGCAATGCTGGTGCTTAGTCGTCGCAAGGACGAGACGATAATGATCGGCGACGACGTGGAGATAACCGTCGTCGACATCCGGGGGGATACCGTGCGCCTGGGCATTCAGGCCCCGAAAAGCGTCTCGGTGCATCGCAAGGAAATATACGACGCCATCCAGGCGGAAAATATCGCCGCCGCCGCCGAAAGCATTCCCGACCAGTCCGCCGTCGGCGGCCTCGGGCAGTTGCTCAAGGGCGAGAAGACCGCTTCGGTTCCATCGTCGGCGCTCGACAAGCTGTCCGGCGGCCTCATGGGGCTTTCCGGCTTGTCCGGATTGTCTGCGCCGAAGCCGCCGGGCTTGGACAAGCTGGCGCAGAAACTGCCCCAGCAACAAAAGAAGACGTCCATCCGGCGCGGAGACGGGAAAAACTGAACTTTTACAAACTGGGCATTCAAACCGCCGAATGCCCAGTTTGTAAAGGAGGAGGGCGCCGTATATGTCCGCTGCCGTTTGTCCTTCCACCGTCCAGACCGCCGCCGGCTTGTCGACAACATCTGGGATAGCGACCGATTTTTCCTTTTCCGCCAAGGAAAAGGTGACGCTTCGCGCCCTAGCGGGCCGGGTGGGCGAAATCGCCGCCCGCCCGGAACAGACGGCGAAGGCAGCCCTGTGGACACAACATAACGACCTTGAACCAGTCCGGCCGCTGGTGTTTTGCGATCCCGAAAACGGATGGAACGAAATCATCCCGCAAAAGGATCTCGAATGCGCCGATTCCCTGGCGAGGGTATGGGAAATGGCTTTGCGCAAGGAGATATTCTGGGGGGAGAGGATGGGCGACGATCGGGTGGTCGCGCCCTATTTCAATGTGCCTTTTCATTATGAGGACGCCCATTGGGGCCTCCGCGAAAAGCGGATCGGCGGCGACCGCGGCGGTTCCTATACCTGGGACGTTCCGCTCCGCGACTATGACGGTGATTTCGCCAAATTGCGTTTCCCGGAAATCCGGGTGGACGAGGAACAATCGGCGCGCGGCCTTGCCCTTGCCCACGAGCTGTTCGACGGCGCCCTTACCGTGCGCCGCCACACCGCCTGGTGGTGGACGTTGGGGATGACCTGGGAATACGTCACCCTGCGCGGGCTGGACAATTTCATGATGGATTTCTACGACAACCCGGAATGGGTTCATAAGACCATGGCGTTTTTCCGGGACGGTTCACTCGCCAAGCTGGAGCACCTGGACAGGAACGGATTGCTTTCGTCGAACGTCGGCGCCATCTATGTCGGGTCGGGAGGCTTCGGCTGGACCCGACAATTGCCGCAAGGGGGCGACGCTCCCACTCCGGCGCATCCGGCCGGCATGTGGGGATTCGCCGAAAGCCAGGAGACGGTGGGCGTCAGCCCCGACATGTTCGAGGAGTTCGTGCTGCCGTACCAGTTGCCGATTCTCGAGCGCTTCGGTCTCAACTGTTACGGCTGCTGCGAACCTCTGGACGCCCGCTGGCATGCGGTGAAGAAGATTCCGCGCCTGCGCCGGGTGTCGGTGTCCGCCTGGGCGGACCGGGAGAAAATGGCGGAGAACCTGGGCGGCGATTACATTTATTCCTGGAAGCCGTCGCCGACGCCGCTGTCCCGGCCGGCGTTGGACAAGGATGCGGTGCGGCGGGTTATCCGCGAGACGCTCGATATCGCCAAGCGCTGGGGCTGCCGGGTGGAAATCATCATGAAGGACAACCACACCCTGGGCGGCAACCCGGACAACGCGATCGAATGGTGCCGGATCGCGGGGGAGGAGGCGATGCGGTAATCCAGTCCAAACGCTGCGGATTGACAAGCTGCCGGTCATCGCCGCGCATATCGGGACAATCTACAATTCCTTGGATTTAACTGAAGTTTTACCAATTGGGCATTCAAACCGCCCAATGCCCAATTGGTAAAAATCACAACCCTTGCGGCACAGGCGTTTTCGTTTTTTGCAAAGTGGCGATTGGCGGTTTAATCGCCACTTTGCAAAACTTCAGATTTAAGGCAGTTGCATGTTTATCCGCCTTTGAAAGTCCTCGAGATGCGGAATTTTTCCAAATTGAATATATATATTTGACTAAACGAACATTTCCGCTATGATGTTCTGCAAGCAAAGCAAACTTTCCCCACGATAAAATCACTGTAATTCCGACGCTTGAAGCGCTTGTCTGTCCCTTGACCCCGAAATACCCGATAGGCCTGGATATTAGTTTCGTTTGCTCAGGAACAACGCGAGGCTACGGGAAAATGCGCAGTATCGATTCCATTGTATCATCACCGGCGACCGGCTTTTGGACGAAGCGCGAAGCGCCATCGCCGCCGCCGGCGTCGAGGTCCGCACGGTGGAGGTTTGATGGCGGTTAGCCATTCCGGCGTTACGAGGCTTCCCCAACCAACGAGGAGAGAGCATGTCAGCGACCCACCCCGACGGATCCGGCAATCATGGCAGGAAACTTCCGCTTTTCTACCGTCTGATCCAAAACTCCTCGGCGAGCGTGCTGGTTCTTCTCGTCGTTCTCATCGTCATCGGGAGGTTCATGAACTCGAATTTCCTGGACTGGGGCAATTTGACCAGCATATTCAGGTCCACCTCCTTCGTGGCCATCATCGCACTCGGCATGACCTTCGTTTTCATCGCGCTGGAGCTTGACCTGTCGGTCGGGTCGGTGGTGGCGCTGTCCGGCATCGTCGTGGGCATGCTCCTGAAGGAGGGCGTGCCGATTCCCGTCGCCTTCGTCGCCGGCGTCCTGTCCGGGCTGGCGAGCGGCATCGTCACCGGTTTCGTCATCGTCCATTTCAACATCCCCTCGATGATCGGCAGCCTCGGCATGCAGTTCATTCTCCGGGGCGTCGTCTACGTCGTCACCAAGGGCATTCCGCTCTATCCCCTGCCGGAAGGGTTCGAGGAACTCGGACTCGGCAATGTCCTGGGGATACCGACGCCGTGGCTGATATACATGGCGCTCGCGGCGGTCTTCTGGTACCTCCTCAAGCACACCACCTACGGCAGGGCCATCTACGCGATAGGCGGCAACAAGGACACCGCCTGGCTTTGCGGCCTGAACGTAAAGACGCTCAGGATGTCCACCTACTGGATAACCGGCGCCCTGTCCGGCCTGGTGGGGGTGCTGCTCGCCTCGCGCCTCAGTTCCGCGCAGCCCAACGCCGGCCAGACCTGGGAAATGCTGGTTATCGCGTCCATCATTGTCGGCGGCGTCTCCATGTTCGGTGGCGTCGGCACCATCGTCGGCACCGTCATCGGCTCGCTTCTCATCGGCATGCTCACCAACTTCCTGGTCATGATCCGGCTCTCGGTCTACTGGCAGAATATCGCCATCGGCGTCATCATCCTCGGCGCGGTCATCCTGGACCAGTACCGCAAGAATCTGGCGCTGCGGATGCGGTGACCGTGATTCCTTTGAATCGCGATTCGCCGGCGTGTTGCCGGCGCATCTTTTGATCGCCGTTTTTCACTGGAGGAAGAGACATGAAGAAAACGCTTGGGTTCCTGGCCGCGTTGCTGTTGTGCGCCGCTGCGGCGTCCGCGGGCCAGCGCGTCACCTTCGTTCCGCCGCTGGTGGCCAATCCCTATTGGGATGTGGTCGAGCGCGGGGCGCGACTGGCCGCCAAGGAGTACAACGTCGAACTCGACTACGTCGGCCCGACGCAGCTCGACATCAATGAAATGATGAAATACCTCGAGGCCGCCATCGCCCAGCGCGTCGACGGCATCGCCACCATGGCCCTGAACGAGGCGGCGCTCGCCCCGATCATCAACCAGGCCGTGGGCGCGGGCATCCCCGTCATCCTGGTGGACACCGACGCCCCCAAATCCCGCCGCACCGCCTACGCCGGCACCGACAACGTGACCGCCGGCAAGGTGCTTGGCGAAAACCTCGCCCGAATCAAGAACGGCAAGGCGAAGATCGGCATGATGACCGGCGCCCTGGACCAGCCCAGCCTCAACCAGCGCATGGAAGGCTTCCGCCAGGCGATCGCCAGCTATCCGGACATGGTCGAAGTCGCACTCGAGGGCGATAATTCGGACCTGCAAATCTGCATCCAGAAGGGCGAGGCGATGCTGCGCGCCTATCCCGAGATCGACGCCCTCGCCGGCTTCGAAGGCTTCGGCGTCCCCGGCCTCAGCCGCGTCGTGAAGGAGGCGGGCAAGGTCGGCCAGATCACCGTCGTCGGCTTCGACGACCTCGCCGACACCTTCGCCTTCATCCGCGACGGCACGGCGATCGGCACCACGGTCCAGCGCCAGTTCATGATGGGCTACCTCGGCGTCGAGCTGGCGGTCAAGGCCGCCAACGGCGAGAAGCTGAATTCGATTTACGATACCGGCGTCCTGTTCATCGACAAGTCGAACATCGATACCTTCGATCCCGAAGCGAAGTGATGCTTTTTGCCGCGTCCGGATGTTAGGACAGTTCGATCAAATGTCCGGACGCGCCTTTCTCCGCCCCGTCACGGAGCACGACATGGACGATTCCAGTTATCTTTCGATGAAACGCATCGCCAAGACCTTCCCCGGGGTGAAAGCCCTGGACGAGGTGAGTCTGAACGTCGGGCGGGGCGAGATACTCGCGCTTCTGGGCGAGAACGGCGCGGGGAAATCGACGCTCATGAAAATTCTTTCCGGCGTCTACGGCTACGGCCAATACGACGGAACGATCGAGATCGACGGAAAGACGCGGCGGTACGTCAATCCCTCCGGCGCGGTCTCGGCGGGCATCGCGATGATCTACCAGGAGTTGAACCCGCTGCTCGACCTCTCCGTCGCGGAGAACATGTATCTGGGGATGTTGCCGGTGAAATACGTCAATTCCGTGGACTGGAAAGGGCTGTACGCCGGCGCCGACGCGGTGCTCGCGAGCCTGGGGATCGCCATCAATTCCAGGATGCATATGCGGTTCCTCGGCGCGGGGGAAAGGCAGTTGGTGGCCATCGCCCGCGCGCTCGCCCGCGACGCCACCATCATGGTGCTCGACGAGCCGACTTCCTCCCTCACCGACCAGGAGGTGGAACGGCTGTTCGGGATTCTCAAAAAGCTCCGCGCGGCCGGCAAGTGCATCATTTACATCTCCCACAAATTCAACGAGGTCTACGCCATTTCCGACCGCGTTTCCGTCCTGCGCGACGGCAGGAACGCCGGGGAATTCGTCACCGCCGAGGTCGAGTCCGACCGGATCATAACCGCCATGATCGGCCGCAGCCTTCACGACATGTTCCCGCGAAAGGCAGTCGAGTTCGGGGAGACCGTTCTCGAGGTCAGGGACTACACGGTCCGGCACCAGCACGTCGACAAGGTGCTTCTGGACAGGATTTCCCTGTCCGTCCGCAAGGGGGAGATCCTGGGGCTGGCCGGGTTGGTGGGCACGGGCCGGAGCGAATTCCTCAATTCGCTCTTCGGCTCCCACCTGGGTGGGCATTCCGGGACGGTGCTGCTCGGCGGCAGGGAAATATCCGTCGCCGATCCCCGGCAGGCGAAAGCCTCCGGTTTCGGGCTGCTTACCGAGGACCGGCGGACTAACGGCATGGTCGCCATCATGGATATCGGCGAGAACATCACCCTGCCGTCCCTGCGGCAGATCGGGTCGCTGTTCACCCTGAACCGTCGCGCGGAGCGCTCGATCGCGGGGCGGTTCGTCGACAGCCTGCGCATCCGCTGCACCGGCCCGAACCAGGAGGTGGCGACGCTCTCCGGCGGCAACCAGCAGAAGGTGGTCATCTCGAAATGGCTTAACACGGAACCGGAAATCCTTCTTCTCGACGAGCCGACGCGGGGCGTCGACGTCGGGGCGAAGGTGGAGATTTACCAGCTCATGAACGCTCTTTCCGACCGGGGCCTCGCGATAATCTGGGCCTCGTCGGAGCTTCCCGAGTTGCTGGGAATGAGCGACCGGGTGCTGGTGCTGTGGGACGGCGGCATCGTCGGCGAGTTCAAGCGCGGCGAGGCCGAACTGGGAATGGTGATGTCCCTCATGACCGGGAGCGCGTCGCT
>JAISXA010000106.1 GCA_031270685.1 Planctomycetota bacterium | reverse complement strand
TTCGATACAGTTCACTTGACATTTGATCATTCCCATACAATAATAGCCAAAATGACGAGAAAACTGGTGGCCATAAGTGAAGCGGCAAAGGTGTTGGGTGTATCTGTCGTGACGCTGCGCCGCTGGGAGGCGGCGGGAAAACTGACGCCGACGCGTATCGCGTCCGGGCATCGCCGTTATGATTTGGCGGAAATAGCGCCAGAGCGCTACCGTCAAAACAGCGGCGTCGGACGCACTATCGCCTATGCCCGGGTTTCCAGTCACGACCAAAAGGGCGATCTGGAGCGTCAGAAACAGGTTCTTGAGTTGTATTGCGCCCGCCAGGGATGGACATTTGAAGTCGTCTCCGATCTCGGATCCGGCATGAATTACCATAAAAAGGGCCTTAAACGTCTGTTGAACGATATTATCGCCGGACGTATCGGACGACTCGTCATCACCCACAGGGACAGATTGTTGCGCTTCGGCGCGGAGTTGGTCTTTGCGATTTGCGAAGCGAAACAGGTTGAAGTGGTCATCCTCAATCAAGGCGAAGACACCACATTCGAGGAAGACCTGGCCAAGGATGTTTTGGAAATCATCACTGTATTCTCCGCCAGGCTTTACGGTTCCCGCTCGCGTAAGAATCAGAAGCTGCTGGATGGCGTCAAAAAGGCGGTGGAGACGTCGCAATGCTGATCTCCCACAAGATCGCGCTTGACCCCAACCGCAAACAGCGGACACATTTCGCCCGCGCCGCCGGGGTGGCGCGTTTCGCCTATAACTGGGCGTTGGCGGAATGGAAGCGCCAGTACGAGGAGTGGAAGGCGGATTCGCGCAAGCCGAAGCCGTCACAGGCGGCCCTCCGCCGGCGGTTGAACGCGGTGAAGCACGACCAGTTTCCCTGGATGCTGGAAGTGACCAAGAATGCACCGCAAATGGCGATTATTCAGCTTGGCAAAGCGTTCCAGAACTTCTTTGCCGGCCGGGCCCGTTATCCCCGGTTTCGCAGGAAAGGTGTGCATGACCGCTTCAGCGTCACCAACGATCAGTTTCGAATCGACGGCCGGTATGCCCGCATCCCGGTGCTCGGCCGGGTGCGCCTGCGCGAATGTTTGAGGTTCGAAGGGAAGATCATGTCCGCCGTCGTCTCCCGTGCGGCGGACAGGTGGTTCGTCAGCGTCACGGTCGATTGCCCGGATCCTCGTTTTGCCAAAGCCGAAAACCAAGGCGTGGCGGGCGTGGATCTGGGCGTCTCGGCGCTGGCGACGTTGTCCACGGGAGAAAAGGTGCCGGGGCCGAAGCCGCATAAGGCCGCCTTGTCCAGGCTGCGGCGGCTGTCCAGGGGTTTGAGCAGGAAGCGGAAAGGATCGCGGAATCGGGAGAAAGCCAAACGGCAACTGGCGCGACTCCACTACCGGATTGGTAATGTCCGTAACGATTCCCTGCACAAACTCACCTCGGGCCTGACCCGGCGCTTTCACACCATTGTTATCGAGGATCTCAATGTGCGGGGGATGTTGCGGAACCGGCATTTGTCCCGGTCCATTGCCGACATGGGCTTCTTCGAGTTTCGCCGTCAGCTTGAGTACAAGTCCGTCTGGCGTAGCGGCCGGGTGGTGGTCGCGGACAAGTGGTTCGCCAGCAGCAAGACCTGTCATGAATGCGGCCATAAACTCGAATCCCTTTCCCTGTCCAGCCGGGAATGGACCTGCCCGGAATGCGGAACCACACATGATCGTGACATCAACGCCGCAATCAACTTGAAGGTTTACGCCGCGAGTTCCGCGGTGTCAGCCTGTGGAGAGGAAGGCTCTGGCCTGGTGCGCAAGCGCCAGGCGAAACTGGCCTCAATGAAGCAGGAAGGCGGCACCAAATCCGCGTGATCAGATTTGGATAAGTCCGACAGAACGGATTGGGTACGAACAATGGATTCCAAACCTGGGAGCGCCGTAGCCGGGGCCTGCTGGTTTGTGGGAGCCGCATACGGGGGAGGGAATGATCAAACGCCCCGCTTTTTGCGGGAAGGCATTTGGGAGAATGGCTATCGGGATAAATATCTCGACGAGGTGAAGTCCATCCAGGCCGGGGATCGCATAGCGATCAAGTCGTCCTACAACCGGAAGCGCGATCTGCCTTTTGACAATCGGGGGCGGAACGTTTCCGTTCTGGCGATCAAAGCCATCGGCGTCGTTAAGGAGAATCCCGGCAACGGCCGTTTTTTGAAGGTCGAATGGAAGCCTGTCGATCCTCCGCGCGAGTGGTATTTTTATACCCATCCGAGTCTGGTTTGGCGCGTCCTGCCCGGCAAGTGGAGCAGGAGCGCCCTGATTGAATTCACCTTCGAGGGAAAGCCGCAAGACATCGACCGGTTCCGTAACGCCCCTTATTGGCGCGAACGTTTCGGCGACGGCACGGCCGACAAGCGGCGCTTCAACTGGACCCGATTTTATGAGGCGGTGGCCGACAAACTCCTCCCTTTCCGGAACCGGCGCGACGAATTGATTTCCGGAATTCACTCCCTCGCTTCCAAGATTGATTGCCTGCCCGACCTGCAAGACCAATTCGCGGATGGTTCATCCGGCCCTCTTAAGGACATTTGCCCGTTTACGGTCATGGTTATGTTCAACCGGTGGATTGCCGACGCCAGCCGCCACGCCGTTGCGCGCGAGTTGGCCGGCCTGCTTGGAATATCCGAGCCGGTTCCCGATTTCTTCGCGGGAATTCCGGTTCTCAATAATCAGAGGTCGTGGTTTTTCGGTTACGAAAACAAACGCCAAGCGGATGACATCGACATCCTCTGGGAAGTTTTCGCCCGGGCAATCGCCTTCGCGGAATCGGACGAGGCGGAGGCGAGTTCGGCCTTTGCCGCCGCCTACGACGATGCGGCGCAACGCTATGGGGTGGGATGGAATCTTACCATGGGGCTTTACTGGATTAGGCCCTGGAATTTCCCGACCCTGGATGGCCTGTCTCGGCGCTACATTGGCGAGAAACTCAATATCCGGATTGGCGTGAATGGCCCCAAGGGGCATTGCAACGCCAATGATTATCTGGCGATTCTGGACGCCCTGGAGATTCGCTTCCAGGAGGATGCCTATCCGGTACACTCGTTTCCCGAGCTATGCCTCGCCTCCTGGCTTTTCAAGGACGGCGGAATCTCCGCCCATCCCGACGCCACCGATGCGGATGAGCGGAACGGCGAAGAGGATGCCGTCCCCGAAGTGGAAATATCGGCCGCGCCCGTCAAACCGTATTCCCTCGACGACATTATTGCGGATGGGTGCTTCCTCGCCCGGGAAAAGCTCGGAAAAATTCTTGAAAGTCTTAGGGCCAAGAAAAACCTGATCCTCCAGGGGGCGCCGGGAACCGGGAAAACCTGGCTGGCTAAGCGTTTGGCTTTCGCCTTGCTGGGGCGGCGCGACGACGGCAAGGTTCGCGCGGTCCAGTTTCACCCGAACCTTTCCTACGAGGATTTTGTTCGCGGCTGGAGGCCGGCGGGCGACGGCAAACTCGCGCTGACGGACGGACCTTTTATGGAAATGATTGAAGCGGCCGTGAACGATCCGGCCTCGCCGCGAGTCGTCGTCATCGAAGAGATCAATCGCGGGAATCCCGCCCGAATTTTCGGCGAGATGCTGACCCTGCTCGAAGCGGACAAGAGAACGCCGGATGAGGCCTTGGAATTGTCCTATAAACAGCGGAAAGACGAACGGGTTTTCATCCCGGACAACTTGTATGTCATCGGCACGATGAATATCGCCGACCGCTCCCTCGCCCTGGTCGATCTGGCGTTGCGCCGCCGTTTCGCCTTCATTGATCTGGAACCCGCCCTAGGCAAGCCATGGCGGGACTGGATGCAATCCCGGTGCGAGGTCGATTCGGAAATCATCGACGAAATCGGAAAGCGCGTCCTCGCTCTCAATGAAAGCATTTCGCACGACGCCGGCCTCGGACCCCAGTTCCGGGTGGGACACAGCTATGTCATGCCGCCGTTCGGCGAGCCGGTGGGCGATGCCCGGAAATGGTTCCGCCAGGCCGTCGACACCGGGATCGGACCGCTGCTCGACGAATACTGGTTTGACGCGCCGGAAAAGTCCCGCGAGGCCAGGAATCGCCTTCTAGA
>JAISXA010000042.1 GCA_031270685.1 Planctomycetota bacterium | reverse complement strand
TCCGCGCCGCCGATGAGCTCGAGATTCGCCACGCCGGGAATCGAGGAGAGAAGGTCCGAAAGCTGCTGGTCGGCGTAGTCGTAGAGCTCCTCGATCGACAGCGTGCCGGTGAGGGCGATGTTGACGACGGGAAGCGCGTTGATGTCGACCTTGAGGATGACCGGCGGGTCGACGCCGGCGGGGAAATCGTTCAGAATCGAATCCACCTTTTGCCGCACATCGTTGGCGGCCACGTCGATGTCGGTTTCCAGGGCGAACTCGAGCACCACCAGGCCCGCGTTGTCCATGCAGCTCGAGTTCATGTGCTTGAGGCCCTCGACGGAGGCGACAACGTCCTCGACGCGCTTGACCACGTCGACCTCGATGTCGGACGGCGTCGCCCCGGGATAGGCGACCTGCACGGTGACGATGGGGATGTCCATCTTCGGCATGAGTTCAAGGCCGAGTTTACGGAAGGCGTTCAACCCCAGCGCGGAAAGGGCGATGATGAGGCAGCTCATGGCCACCGGACGGGCGACGGAAGCGTTGGACAGGAACATGCGCGGGGTTCTCCTCTATTTGCCGCGTTCGCGGATGGGGGAGCCGTCTTCGAGCAGGAATTGGCCTTGGGTGACGACCGGGTCTCCGGCCTGGAGCGGGGAAGCGGAGAGCTCGGTCCAGCCTTCCGTTTCCAACCCCTTCTCGACTTCGATCATTTTGACCGCGTCGCCGTCCGGAACGAACACCCAATCTTTGCCGCCGCGATGGAGCACGGCGTCGCGCGGAACGCCCACGCCGTCGCTCCGGCGGAGAATGGTCTTGATCGACGCCTGCGCGCCGGGCACGACGTATGAACCGTCGCCCTCGACGTCGGCCCAGATCTCGAAGGTGCGCAGCGCCGAATCGATGGCGGGCGATTTGTAGGTGATGGGGAATTCGCCGATTTTCCTGTCCAGCACGGCGAGTTGCACGCGGCTGGTCCCCGGGGCGATCCGCGGGTAGTACTGGCCGGGAAGGTAGGCGACGGCCTTGAGGTTCTTGACGTCGTCGATCCTTACGATGGCGCTGTCGGTCTTGCCCATTTCGCCGGGTTCGGCGTTGCGGGCGCTGACGACGCCGTCGATGGGGGCGAACATGACCGAGTCGGCGTAATCCCTCTGCGCCATGGCGAGGGAGATCCCGGCGGCGGCGGCGGATTGCGCCGCCAGCGTCACCTGCGTCGCGTTCACCTTGCGGACGGCGTCGAGCTGCGTCACCCTGGTTTCGCTCTGTTCGTATTCGGAGGTGGCGACCACTTTCCGGTCGTAAAGGTTCCTTATCCGCGCGAAATCCTTCTCCGCCTGGGCCAGGTCGGCCTCGGCGCTGACCAGGGCGGCCTTGCGCTCGTCCAGGGTCGATTCGGCGATGACCAGTTCCTGGGCGGCGAGCTCGACCGCTTGCGACAGCTTCCGGTTGTCGATTTGGAACAGTTTCGTCCCGCCCATTTCCACCGCGTCGCCCTCGCGCACGAACACGTCCTCGATAATGCCGTTGCCGCGCGGGGAAACCAGGGAATAGTTCTTGGCCTTGATGACGCCGTCGGTGACGATGGCGTCCTCGAAGGTCATGGCCCTGGCGGGGGTGAAGGCGACCAGGGTGGGCGGCCGCCTGGCTGGTTCCGGCGCCGCCGATTCCCCCCGGCCGTCCGAAGCGAGGACCAGTCCCGCGACCGCGATCAATGCGGCGCCGCAGGCGATCTTTATCCACTTGCCGTATTTTCCATTCATGCCCGACTCCCGAAGGTAAACTTTTGAAGAAAATCAAACAGGCCGCCGTTCGATTTCCTTCAAAGATCAACCGCATTCGTTCCAATGGGGCGTTTTCCGCTACTCCCCATCCACCATCCGCAACAACCGTTTCTCCAGTCGGTCGCGGAATTTCCGGGTGAAGGCGGGGATCTGGAACATGTCCATCATCCACAAGCCTTCCATGGCGAGGAGTAGCAGGGCGATCCTATCCGGATCGCCGCCCTTGACGGCGATTTTCTGGAATTCCCGCTTTTTTATTTCAGTGACGAAATTCTTCAAATCCGGATCGTCCAATAGCCCGACCAACTTGGTCACGGATATGTTTTTCCGGGATGTATCCCTGAGCCTGGCCAGCATGTACGCCTTGAGGTCCCTCCCGGGCGAGGGCGGTAGAGAATCCTTGATCGCCTGCGTCAATGCGTCGAACCGTTCCACGTGCCGTTCGAGCATGCGGAACATCAGCTCCCGCTTGTTGGCGAAATGGTAGAGCAGCCCGCCCTTGCTGATCTCCGCCTCCTTGGCGACCAGCTCCAGCGTCACCTGGGTGATGCCGTGGGTGGCGATAACCTTTTCCACCGCGTCCAGGATCGCGTCCCGGGAACTTTTTCGAGGCACGTCATATTCTCCAGGCTCTGTCGCCAAGGCGATAACTATACCGTCCGGCCGGTACAGTTTCAAGCATAATCCATCTTTCACCCGAATTTTGTTGTGAGTCGACTTTTAACTGAACTTTTGCAAATTGGGCATTCAAACCGCCGAATGCCCAATTTGTAAGAAGTCCACTTGTGAGAAAGGCGCAACCAAAACCTCAGTCCTACCAGATCGAGGGAGTGACCGTCACTTCCATGAAACGGGCGAGAAAGGAGGACGGTTGCGGGCTGCAGGCGTAGAGACCGACCTTGGCGCCTGCCAGCGGGGCGTGCATGTGGAAGATCCGCATCTGCTCGAAGCGATCCCCGGCGCCGGACGATTCGAGCAGGAAGTCCTGGCCCTTGCGGCTGAGGCGGTAATACCGGGCGGCGACGTTGGGCGGGAGGGCGGCGGTCGCCCAGTCGGAGTATCCGCGGTTGGTGACCACGCTTCCCAGCAGGCTGCAACCCGGGTTCTCGTATTCGACCGACGCCTTTGCCCAATTGTCGCCGTCGAGATAGAGCAGCAGGCCGCACTGGTCGTATTGCGCCTCCGGGAAGAATTCCGTTTTCGCGGTCAGGGTGAAATCCTCCGGTAGCGGCATGAGGAACCCGTGCGCGTTGTCGCGTTTGAATCCGTAATGCGTCCGCATCCACAGGTCGGTTTCCGGCGCGGTTT
>JAISXA010000029.1 GCA_031270685.1 Planctomycetota bacterium | reverse complement strand
GGCAGATTGTTTAATCGGCGGTCGGCATGACTCGCATTGTTCATGCCTCGCGCCTGTCCAGAGCAAGGAAAAGTGGGGCACTACGCCCTTTTCCAAACTCACATCTCCTTGATAATGATATGGTTGTAAATTGTAACGGTCGAAGATGAGTCAAGCTGGTTCCCGGTAAATTCCATGGCGAATGGAACTACGTAATCAAACCGAGAATAGAATGAACTGGTATATGTTAATTATGGGCAGACCGTAACAGGCTGTGGTTTCATTGGCAACCTGCCGGGACAGGCTCCTAGTCGATACCCCCGAACCTGTCTTGAACCAAGGCCGAGAGAACCGCCACCGCCTCGCCGGCGTCCTCCCCCCTGGCGGAAATTCTCACCACCGCGCCCTGCATCGCCCCCAGCGCCATAAGCTGCATGATGCTTTTCCCGTCGGCGCGCAGATTGTTGACCTCGACGGTGATGTCGGCCTTGAATTCCCGGGCTTTTTGCATGAACTGGGTGCTTGGCCGGACGTGGAAGCCGTACTTGTTGTGTATGGAGCATTCCGCACTGGCCTGTTGTTTCATGGCGCCGCCTTTCGGAGTCGCGAGTCCAGAGAACTTCCTTTAGCCCACGCCCCTTCCGCGGAACAGTGGGGGCGGCGGGACTCGAACCCGCACGACCCAAAGGCCAAGGGATTTTAAATCCCTTGCGTCTGCCATTCCGCCACGCCCCCGGGCGTATGCTGTTGGAAACGGATTCCTGCCCTTAAAAGGCCATGAAACGGATATTTTGTCAAGAGGGAATACGCTGGCGTTCAGAAGTGCAAAGCTTCAAGTTCCTTCCGGCCTCCCTCGCGCACTCCGTATAGGTCGAAGACCATGGCTTCCGCTTTCTCCGAAAGATCGTCCCTCGCCTGGCGGTCCTCCCAATTCCTGGGATTGGTCCCGTAATGGCCGAGCAATCCGGCGAGCCGCGACAGTTCGAGCATAGTTTTCCGCTTTGCGGCCGGAAGCGGAAAGTTGCGCAATTCCTCGGGGCGCAGCCGGCCGTCCTTGGCGGGAATCAGCCGGTTGAAATAGAAGTCCGCGAGACGGCTGTTGAGGATGGAGCAGAGGAATCCCGCCGGGACGCCGCTTTCGGGAACGACAAGGTAGACGTCGGGGCCTCCGGGAAGGCCGGAACGGTCCACGGCGGCGGCGATGGGTGGACCGGCGCGGCGAACCACCACCTTCTCGCGGACCGCGTACTCCGCAGGATCGGGCAGGCGGAAGAGATGGAGGCGACTCCAGGAAAGATAGCTTTCCGGCCGGCCGGCCGCGTAGCGCTCGACGACGGCCGCGGTAATCACTCCCCGCCAACCCGAATCCGGCGCGGCCAGACGGCGGAAACGCTGCAATCGGGGCGCGGTTCCGGCGAAGATCCTGGCGACGTCGCCAAGCGTTCCCGAGCGCCCGACTGCGGAAAACGCGGCGAGAAGTTCCCCGGGCGGTTCGTCATCCGCGAAAAGCGTATCCGAAGCGCCGCTTGTTCCCGCGAGGAGTCGGAGGAGTTTTCTGCATAGCAATTCCGGGTCGGAACCGGTGGGTACGCAATCGTCCGCACCGGCGTCGATCAGTTCCGCGAGATCGCCGAACTTTCCCGAGCGCCCGACCGCGAGAATGGGGAACGCATTCCCGAAGCCGCGCCGCAGGCGGAGGAATGCCCCGGTCTCGGTTCCCTTTTCCAGGTCCTCGACGCCGACAATCGCCGCGAGCGGGCGCTTTCGTGCCAGCGATTTTGGGTTGAAGGAGCGCCAGCCGAAAAGGGTGGGCTCCAAATCCATGCGGATCAAATGGGAGGCGATCGCCAGCCCCTCGGTTTTCCCATGTCCAAGCAACATTATTCCGGCATTCATACGGGCTCCGCAAGTCAGCGTTCCATACATGTATTATCGACACTTCGGGAGGGAATAATTCAGTCGAGGCGTTTTTCGTTTACCGTCCTTCCGCCGTTGGCTTATACTTGCCCGAAAAGGCCAGTTGCCCGCATTGGAGACGATCATGCTTGACAATCAAAACCGCCTGCTTATCGCCAGGAACAGCCAGGCTTCCCTGTACCTGTCGCCCGCCATGTGCAACCGTCACGGACTGGTCACCGGCGCGACCGGGACGGGAAAAACCGTGTCCCTCCAGGTGATCGCCGAATCGCTGTCCGCCCTCGGGACGCCGGCGTTCATCACCGACATCAAGGGGGACGTCTCCGGCATCTCGCGGCCCGGCCCGGGCGGCGGCAAGGTCGCGGAGCGGATGGAAAGCCTCGGTCTCGCGGCCGACGGATTCGAATTACGGGGCTGTCCGGTGTGTTTTTGGGACGTCTTCGGCGAACAGGGCCATCCCTTGCGGACGACGGTGTCGGAAATGGGGCCGCTGTTGCTTTCGCGTATCCTCGACCTCAACGACACCCAGGGCGGCGTCCTCGAATTGCTGTTCAAGGTCGCGGACGACAACGGTCTTCCGTTGCTCGACCTCAAGGATCTTCGCAAGCTGGTGGAATATGTCTCGGGGAATCGCGGCGAATTCGGCGCAAACTACGGCAACATGGCCACCGCCACTCTCGGCGCGATCCAACGGGGATTGACGGCGCTGGAGGGGCAGGGCGGCGAGGTTTTCTTCGGAGAGCCCGCGTTGCGGATACATGATCTTATGCGCCGTTCGGAAGGCAAGGGCGTCGTGAACCTGCTGGCTGCGAACAAATTAATGCAATCCCCCCGTGTCTATGCGGGTTTTCTCCTATGGCTGCTTTCCGAGCTGTATGAGACCCTACCCGAAGTGGGAGATCTGGAGCAGCCCAAGCTGGTTCTTTTCTTCGACGAGGCGCATCTGATCTTTTCGAGCGCGCCGCGCGCGCTTTTGGAAAGGATCGAGCAGACCGCCCGGCTCATCAGGTCCAAGGGTATTGGCGTGTTCTTCATCACCCAGAATCCCGCCGATGTTCCGGAAACTGTCCTCGCCCAGCTCGGCAACCGGGTGCAGCACGCGTTGCGCGCCTACACCCCGGGCGAACAGAAGGCGGTCCGCGCGGCGGCGCGGGCCTTTCGTCCCAACCCCGCCTTCAAGACGGAGGACGCGATCACCGAACTGCGCGTCGGCGAAGCGCTCGTCTCCTTCCTGGATTCCAAGGGCGCGCCAGCGATGGTCGAGCGCGCGATCATGCTGCCGCCGGAAAGCGGGATAGGGCCGATACCACCCGGGGACCGCGAGAGCCTTATTCAAAAGTCGCTCCTGTACGGCCAGTACGAGCGCATGATCGACCGCGAATCCGCCTTCGAGATTCTCACTGCCAGAATCCGGAAAAACGCCGAGGAGCGGGATTCGGCGCAGGCGGAAAAAGCCCGCTCCAGGCAAAGGCCGGAGAAAAGCTTCGCCGGGGAGATCGTCGGCGATTTTGCCAAACAGGCGCGGCAGAGCATTTCCCGGAATTTCGCCAACCAGGTCGGTCGTTCGCTGGTTCGCGGCATTTTGGGTACTCTTTTCGGAGGCAGAAGATGACCGATTCGAAAAGCGGTCTCGAGGCGTTCGCGGGCAGTCTGCGGAAGCATGGATACGCAGTCTCCAGCTTCGCCGATGCGCGGGCGGCCGTGGAATATCTGTGCGCCAATATTTCGGGGGAGACGGTCGGCTTCGGCGGTTCGGTCACGCTTGACGAGCTGGGGTTGTACGAGGCGCTCGGCGGGAACAACGAGGTGGTTTGGCATTGGCGGGGCAGGGGCGAGGAGGAGCGCTCCCGCGTCGCCGAATTCACCGTCTTTCTCACCTCGGTCAACGGCGCGGCGCTTACCGGCGAGATGGTGAACATCGACGGCACCGGCAACCGGCTGGCCTGCAGCCTGTACCGTCCGCGCACGGTGTATTTTGTAATCGGCCGGAACAAGCTCGCGCCCGACCTCCCGGCGGCGATCAATCGCGCCCGGAACATCGCCTCGCCGAGGAACGCGGCGCGATTGGGCCTGGACCTCCCCTGCGCGAAGGATCTTCGTTGCCATGACTGCAACCGGCCTGACCGCATCTGCCGCGCCATGGTCATACATATGCGCCCCATGCTCAATGCTGAACGCACCGAGGCTGTCCTCATCGGCGCGGACCTGGGATACTGACAGGGCTAACGCATGAAATTTTTCCTGCGCCTATCGAGTTCGCCGATGGAACGCCCATCGCCCGGACTTATTCATACGGTCGTAGTCGTCATGGTGTTTGGCTTCGAGAGCCGTTTATGGCGTGTATTTGTTATATGGAGCGTCCAGAGTCTTTCGCGGAGGAGTTCGGCCAGGGGATAGCGGACGAAGCGCTGGTCGCGTTGGTCAAGGACATGACGAAGGGACATGACGATTCATCATGTTCCCACCAGTCTGGAGGAGCATTCGTGAAGCGATTTGACCTTGAAGACAAATAATTCCCGGTCACGTAGCCCATAGGTTTGTCTTTGCATTTCCCTTGAGCAGTATCCAGCGGGAGTTTTTGATGAAAACCCTCCTATCCGCCGGCGCCTTGTTCCAGAGCTCGCGCCGCAAGTGGTCGAGTTTGTCGTTCATGAGCTTCATGACATGAAAGGGGTCGAAGACCAGGGCGGCTTTGGGGAGGTTTTCCCCGACGGCGGAGATAAAGGCGGGGGACAAATCCATGGCGACGATGGAAGTGAACATCATCCCCGACATATTGCGTGCTGACGTGCTTGAAGCAGCGTATCTGGCAGACGTGATAAAGGACATTGAAAACTCGCTGCCCTGGCTGCTTGATGTCGCCTTCCGTGAGGACGGATGCAGGGTGCGGGCGGGATATGCGGCAGAGAACTTTACCGTACCGCGCCATATGGCCTTGAACCTTCTCAAACAGGGCACCCGAGTCAAACGCGGCATAAAGACCAGGCGAAAAGTAGCCGGCTGGGATGAAAACTATCTCCTGGAACTGCTCAGGGGAGATTTTCATGCGTAGGCCCTGGACATTCGCGTGATTGCATGAAAATCGACTTGACAGCTACCAGTTGCGACGAATATCATCCATCGCATAGGGTTTATTCTCTTTCGGTCTTTGAAACCTTTTTCGTTGGCAAGGTACAAAACGCCGCCAACGGGGTTTGTGTTTCTGTTGAGCGCCATCCACCAATGCGGCAACATACGATCGCACCTCTAGTGCGCACGTTTGCCACGGACGGACAACAGGGTTTCACGAAAAGGGGGGGGCTAATTCTTGGCGCTGGATGTCGAACTTCGCTAAATTCATGCGTGCCCCAAAGTTCCGCTTGTTATATCGTGTTTCGAAAGAAGATGACTTCGGCATTTGCGTATCAGACGACCGTGCGTCGGCGAGAGGTCTGAATATCGGTCGATTTTGAACACGCAAGGACAGAAGGGACAAGACAGTGACGAAAAACGATATGGTGTTGAGAATTGCCCGCGACATGAACATGCATCAAACCGACATCAAGCGCATAGTCCAGATGACGTTGGATGGCATTGTTGAGGCGCTGGCTGCCAAGGGGCGCCTCGAACTGCGCAATTTCGGCGTATTCGAAGTTAAGACAAGGAAACCGCGCAAGGCGCGCAACCCACGCACCGGCGAGGAGGTGATGGTACCTGAACGCAGGTCCGTCACCTTCAAGGGCGGAAAGTTTATGGAAGACAGGGTAAACGGGTTGGCGGAGCCGGTCAGGTACGACGGTTCCGACGCCGAACCAGCTCCGGACAACGCATGAGTTCGAACCCCCTGTTGGAAATAATGGTCAACGGCGAAGCCAGGACATTCCATCCCGATGCGTTCCCGGGCTCTCTTCTTGATCTGATTCGCCTCCTCGAGCTTACGCCCGACCAGGTCGTCGCCGAAATCAACGGTGAACTGGTCAGAAGGGCTGAAGCGGGTGAACGCCGGATCGCCGACGGCGACCGAGTGGAATTGGTGCAGTTCGTCGGCGGAGGGTGATTCCATCCGCCCGCGTAGATTTGTTAGGGTCTCACCCAAATTAAAGTTTGCGCCCGAGTTTGTCCGGAAGCAACTTGCGCAGGCAATTGCTGTCCAAACGCATGAAATTTTTCCTGCGCCATCAGCGTCATTTGTGATGAGATTGCGGCTTTGACACTGTTTTTTAGCCTCATTTTCCCAAACAGGGGCGTTTTTCAGGGGAATTTTGTGCGTAGACCCTGAACGGCCAGTGGCTTGTATCAATTTCCGCTTGACACGAGCCGGACGATGCATATAGTGTGACTTGACAAATTATCGGCGCGGCAACACCCGCGCCGCTTTATTTTGGGGCTGTAGCTCAGTTGGTAGAGCACCGCGTTCGCAATGCGGGGGTCAGGGGTTCGAATCCCCTCAGCTCCACCATGGTTTGGCTCCTTTCGGAGCAAAACGCGAGGGTCAAAGAGCTTGGCGTATACAAAACGCGAATGGCCGGGCGGTTACGAATTCACGTCTCGTAACTCACAATGCCCGCCCGGCCCCTCTCGAAACGAACCCTGGTTTTTGGCGAGGCGCCTGCCTTTGGGCATCGGATCTGCCTCATAAACGGCCTCAGTGCGGGTACCCGTGGTGCAGGTCGGGCGTGTGAGCGTGGGCATGTCGGGTAACGGCATGCGTGTGCGGATGGCTGTGCTCGCAGGACACGGCAGGCTCGTGCACATGACCGTGGTGCCCGTCGTCGTGGCCGTGGCGGTGCTCGTGCTCAATGGGCGTATGGTCGTGGGCATGGTCGTGTCTCTCGGATGCCAGGAAGTACGCCGCGTCCAGACGGTCGAAGCCGCAGACAGGCTCAGGCCGAGCATGAGGAATATAGGTGCTGCTACGTCGAGCGCGACCATCGCCGCCGCATACGGAAGGTCTCCCCGCGCAAGGCGCGCCTCGCGCGCATCACGCCCACGTGCGCCCCGACCCTTTGCCACGCGCACGACAAGCATCCCGAGTCCCGCGCCGAGGTAGAGTGCTGCGGCCATCATATAGGGCGACAGGCCGACGAGGAGAAGCTTTGACAGCGGTGTGCCGATGCCGTAACATGCCGCCGCGAGAACGGCGCATGCCACGGCGCTGCGCCTTGCGCTCACGCCGCTCGCATCACTGCCCATACTGTGCTCCGACAAGTTTCCGGTAATGCCCATCCACTTGGATCAACTCTGAGGTGCGCCCCGCGTCAAGACCATTTTCCGCCGATTTCAAGGAAAGCCTTCCGCCCTGGCAGCGCCGCGTCAACTTCTGGAGGGCGTAGCCCGGAAGAAGTTGACGCGGCGCGTGCCCTTCGGCCGCCCGTCACCCCGCCGGCGACAGGCCACGACCATAGTACACCTCGTCAGGAGTCTGATAACCAAGGCTCTGGTGCGGACGTTCCCCGTTG
>JAISXA010000003.1 GCA_031270685.1 Planctomycetota bacterium | reverse complement strand
ATTCGGAAAGGACATACTCGAAGAGGTAAAAAAACGCCCGGAATGGCCTGCCGCGTTCAGGGGCGATTCGTGCGAATTCATGAAAAACGTCTCCCCGGATGCGACCGACGACGCGGACGACCAAGCCCACGCCGAAGCGGCGAAAGATAATCTCGGCGCCCGCAACCGCTGGGCGATCGTCGCCATGGACGGGAACGACATCGGCCGCCAGCAGCGCGCCCTTGACGGACTCCCCGGCGAGGAGAAAGAAAAAGCCTTGTCGAAAATGAGCAAAAAGCTGCGCGCGTGCACCAGAAGCGCTTTCCTCCATGGATTGGCGGCCGCGGTCGCGGCCTGGGCGAAGCGGTTCGAAGAAGAAAAGAAAAAGATCGCGAAGTCTAACGCCGGGAAAACGGTTCTTCCCTTCCGCCCGCTCATTCTCGGCGGCGACGACATCCTGGCGCTGTGCCATGTCGAACACGCGTTCGATCTGGCGCGGGACATGGCAAAGGCGTTCGAGGCGGAAAGCGAAAAAGATAAGGATTGCTGGATGGCGACCGGCGGCAAACTCACCATAAGCGCCGGGGTGCTTTTCTGCAATGTCGGCTATCCGCTGCACACCGCCATTCCCTACGCCGAAAGCCTGCTTGCCAGCGCGAAAGGGCGTTTCCGCGGGAAATCGGGGGAGAAGGAGCCTTCGCCCGCCGCCATCGATTGGGAAGCGGTCACGGAAAATCTTCTTGACCATCCGGCGGATCGCCGCAGGCGAGAACTGGTCTTCTTCGACGGGGACATCGAACCGGACGGCAAGCAACTCGAGGTTTCGCTCACCCGCCGGCCATATAAGCTGTACGACGACAAAGCGTCGGGAAAAAAGGTCTGGGACGCGGCGACTTTCGACGACTTGAAAAAACTGGCGAAGCTTCTCGAGAAGATTCCGCAATCCGTGCGCCTGGAAATCCGCCGGCGGCTGTATGCCCCCTGGGCCGACCGGTGCGCCTTTGTCGCCAGCCTCAACAAAAACCTCGCCGTCGGCGACGAGCCGCTCTCCGAGTTGCTGAAGGAATACGACAAGACCGAATCCATCGGAAAAGCCTGGCGCGATGAGACGAAGAAGGACGGGACGACCGGACGCGACACCGCCATATGCGACGCGATCGCCGTTCTCGAGGAAACCCGGCGCATGCGCATTGAAACAGCCTGAATTGCGGCGGCCGGAAGATGCCTGACAGGGGATACCATGCATACCATAAGCTATACGCTGAAACTGCTTAGCGACGCCACCCCGGGAACCGGACTCGGCGGCGAATCCGTGAACGAATACGTGACGCGGCGGCGCGACGGCGCGCCGATCCTGGCCGCATCGCACCTGAAGGGACTGGTGCGGCAGGAATTGTTCGATCGACTGGACGATCTTGGCTGGCCGTCCGGGCGGAAGGAGTCTTTTCTGCGGCGCTGCCTGGGCGCTCCCGGGATCGAAGACGACGCCGGCGTTGAAGGCGCGGCCCGCTTTTCCGACGCGGAGCCGGACAAGCACGTTCCGGGACAACAGCCGACACGATTCATCACCAGAACCGCCATCGACGGGAAGACCGGGACGGTGAAGAACACCAGCCTGCGCACGGTCGAGGCGGTGAACGCCGGGACCGAATTCCGGGGACGCGTCTTCATGGCGTGTTCGGCGGACGATCCCGCCGCCAAGGCGATCCGCCTCGCCCTGCTCTGCCTTACCGCGGTCGGCGGTTTGCGTACCAGGGGATCGGGACGGTGCGTGGCAACCATTCAAGACTGCCCCGACACGCCGGGTGGGCTGTTGAAGGAGCTGGCCGCGCTGGCGGAGACGCCCGCTCTGGAGAAGATTGCTCCGGAAACGGTCGCGCGCGACCGAGCGGAAGCGCACGATTTCAACCAGACCCCCGTTTTTTTCCTTCTCCGCTTCAAGGCCGAATCTCCCGTCTGCTGTCCGGAATTGCCGGTGCGGCACAATGTCATCAGTTCAGGTTTCGCCATACCGGCGAGTTCGCTGCAGGGAGCGCTGCTGCATCACCTCAACGCGACCGATCCGGAAGCGGCGGACGCGCTGTTCGCGTCGCCCTCGTTCCGCGCCTGGCCGCTCCTGCCCTGCGGGGACGAGAAGCTGGCGGCGACCCGGGTCAGCCTTACCCACCGGGCGTCGAAGCTTGTCGGAGACGATGCCGTGGAGCCGGATCCGTCCTGGTTCCAGGATGAGGCCATCAAACCCTACGACTGGCGAACCGTATCCGGCGGCGCGCCGCTCAAGGCGTCCGACGGCGTGCTCCTGTCGGGCGGGGAAAATGTGAAATTATGGAAAAGCGCGGCCATGCCGCGCTGGATCAGCGCGCACGGCGTGCATAACGACCGGGAGACGGAAGACGGAAGAAACCTGTTTTCCGTCGAATCGCTGGCGGTCAAGCACTTCAGCGGCCGGTTGTCGCTCCCCGCTTTCGCGGCGGAGATCTTCGGTGCGGAGAGGAATATCCAGTTGTCGCTGGGCAAAAGCCGCAGCGTGCGCGGGCGGGGCGAGTTGTCGTTCGAGCGGGTCGACAGCCTGTTCGCCGCTCCGCAAAGCATGGCAAACGGAAAATGCATCCTTGTCGTCCAGTCGCCGCTGCGGTTGCCGGACGCGTGGACAAATGCGGAAGGCTCGTTCAACCAGGAATTCCAGAAACTGGCCGAGAAGTGGGCTTCGGAAAACGAACTTGGCGGGGTCGACGCCGTATGGGGTGTGCACGGCATACGCTTCGGCTGGAGCCGCCATGGCGGGACCGGCGGCAGGATCAGGGCGCGGCGCGTGGCGTTGCCGGGCGCGGTGCTGCGGCTGAAGGGGAATCCCGATCCGGCCAAACTGGCGGCGGCGTTGCTCCGAGGTCTGGGCGACGGCCGCGAGGAGGGGTTTGGCGCGCTTTCCCCGCATCCGGGAATCGCCGCCGGCCTTTATAAAGGCGCGGACCCGGATTCCGAAATCAGGAAGCTGGGCAGCGGTCGGCGAAAAGAGGGCGTCGAACTAGCCCTCGCCTGCTTCAACCAGGCGAAAAAGAACCTGCCCAGCGCCAGCCAGATCCGGGCGCTTATGGCCAAATACAATCTTGGCGGAGAGCGCGCGGCTGTCGAATACCTGGACCGCCAATTGCAAGAGCGGTCCAACCGCATCTGGTCGCAATGGCGGCCCATCGTGGACAACGTGAAAAAGCTGTTGCAGCTTTCCGATAAGCGCGCGGTCCTGGCCGGCCTGGAAATGCTCGCCAATCTCGCGCTTTCCGTAAAACGATAACCGGCGAACGGGAGCACATCATGTCCAACAGCAAAATTTACTGCCTGTTCCTGCCATTGCGCTTTCCCGCCGGGCTGGCCCCGGGCGAAGGCCGGAATGACAACCTGCTTCGCTTGTCGCGCGACGGGGCGGACGTTCCCGTGCTGCGCGGAAGCGCCATCGCGGGAGTGCTCCGCCATGCGTGGAAAAAGCGCTTCGGAAACTCGGCTCCCCCGCTCCAGGAATCCTTCTGGTTCGGAAACGCCGCGGACAGGGATAGCGGCGCGCCGAGTAGGCTGCGGGTTCCGGATTGTCGTTTAGCGGAAACACGGGGAAAGGCGGAGGTTGTCACGCGCACCCACAATCTTATCGACCGCTTCAGCGGCGCGCCGGTCGACGGGGGACTGTTTTCGCTCGAAGCCTGCCCTCCGGGAACCTCGGCCGATCTGACGCTCTGGCTCGATTGCCGGCCTGGCCGCGACGGGAATCCGCCGCCCTACGGCCCGGAGGAATTCCTGGAGCAATTGGCCGCCTGCTTCGATGTCGGCCTTGTCTTCGGCGGCAACGGCGCGCGTGGAATCGGCCTCGCGGAACTGCGCGACCGGGCCATGGTCAAGGAATACGATCTTGGCATTGTCGAACAGCACGCGGCATGGCTGGACAACCGGCGCGGCGATTCCATTCCGGGCGACATGCGCGTCCTGGACAGATACTCGATCGGGCGCGAAAGTTGCCTTGTCGTGGAGGTTGAACTGGGCGTGGCGCGCGGGCAGGACTTCCTCGTCGCGGACGGACAGGGCCTGGATTATCAACTTGAACCGCAGCGGGTGAAGAACGCGGCCGGGGAGGATTGCTGGCGTCTCCCCGGGTCGAGCCTGCGCGGGTTGTTCCGCGCCTGGATGACCCGCCTCGCCGCCCGCGAGGGCGAACCGGTCGCCAACTCCGCCGCGCTCGAGCTGAAACGGCGCGACGCCGGGGAGCGCCTGAAGCCGGAAGAGAGGATGACTGGCGACAACCTGGGCTGGGGATTCATTCCCATGGATCAGCGGACCGCCGGCGCGGGCGGCGGGATAAAACCGGCCTGTCCCGTCATGAAGCTGTTCGGAAGTTTCCACGGGGCGGGAAGGATCCATTTCGCCGACGCGATCGTGAAGTGCGGCGGCGACAATGCGCCCTCCCCCGCGCAGATGCGCATGCACGTGGCTGTCGACCGGATCACCGGCGGCGCGAACGACGGCATGCTGTTCGACAACCTGGTCCTGACCTCCGACTTCGGCAACGCGTTCCACGTCCGGATACGCATCGCCGATCCGGAGGAAAAGGAGGCGCGCTGGCTGGCGCAAACCCTGAAGGCGCTTGACCTGGGGATACTCCGCGTCGGGTCTTCGAAGGCTTCGGGGAGGTTGTCGGCGCGGAAGGTGGAGGCTTCGGGCAGGCACGCGGATGTTTTCGGCGGTTTTACGTTCGGCAAGGAGTGCTGATATGAGTGGAACCAAGAAGGGGATTCTTGTCAAAGGCAAGAAGGTCAAGGATGGATTGCCGCAATGGCGCGCCGAAAAGGTTCCGACAAAAAAGGGCGAGAGCGGCTATAGCATTCCCCGCGAGGCATTGCGATTTCGCGAAGCTGATTATAGCGAGGGGTGCGAGGTCGAACTTGTTTTCGAAGACGGCAAAATAGTCAAGGCGACTATTCCCGGCAAGGCGGAAACCGCCCCGCCCGTTCAGACCCCGTTGCCCAGGCGCGACAGAATCAACGACGTCAGGTCCGGCCCCGCCGGCCGACGGGGCTTTGGCGACCGGCAATCCGGTTCGCGGCTAGACGGCGGCAACAGCACCGCCGACAAGAAAAAGGCGTCGCCAGCCGTGTTGGGGCTTCCCTTCGTCAATCCCTACACTTTCGTGCCGTTTTCCGGCCATGCTCCGATCCGGCGCAAGCCGACCATTACCGCCGTCGACGAAACGGAAACTGGAAAAAGCGAACGCTTCACCGGCGTTCTCGACCTGGAAGTGGAAACCGTCAGTCCCCTGCTCACGGCGCTGCCGGTAAAACGGGACGGCAAGGAGGGGCACAAGAGGGAGGAGGCGCTGACCATAGGCAAAGACGTCGTGCTGCCCGCCGCCGGAATTCGCGGCGCTCTCCGCACCATGCTTACCATCATCACCGGCGGCACGCTCGGCTATCTCGACGAGGACGTGGTTCTCCGCCAGGGGCGGGACGCGCGGCTCGGGCCGAGAGGGAAGACGGGGGGCGCGCCGAAACACGCCTTCCTCGGCCTGGTCGAGAAAGCGGGCGACCGCTTCAACCATGGGCGGATCCGCGTCGACAACGGCCCGGTCCTGGGATGGATCAAGGTGCTTGACAACCGAAAAGCAATCGAAAATCCCGATGAAACGCGTGAGCGCGATCTCGCGGATTTTCGTCCGAAGGCGGACGGAACCGATGCGATTTGGGTCAAATTGGACAACGGCCGTCCGGTCGCCAACACCATCTCGAAGACGAGAAAGGACGATTCCTACGTCCGGGTGAAGCTTTCGGGACGCCCCGTAAATTCGAAAGGGGTCAAGAAAGAGGGCGTGTTCATCGGCAGCGGTCCGGCGCTCGAAATCGACAGGCGGTTGTGGCTCGAGTATGAAAACCGGCACGTCGGCTCCATGCGGCCGAAACTTAAAAAGGGCGATCTGGTCTGGCTCGAGCCGAAGGACGACGAGGCCGAGTCCATCCGCTCGCAGGCCGACATCGAATCCATTCAATGGGCGCGCTGGGGACGCCATGGCAAACCGCTGGCGGATCGCCTTCCCGGCTATGTGAAGCCGGATTATCTCGCCGACGACGGAATGGTTGACGAGGTGACCGACCTCTTCGGCCAGGTGTCGCCGAAAAAGGATCGAACGGCCCCCGCCTTCGCGGCGCGGGTTCGACCGGAAAATCTGGTGTTTTTCGACGCGGCAGACAAGGTGAATCGCGAAACGCTACCGGCGCTGTCCAGCCCTAAGCCGGGATGCCCCGCCTTCTATCGCCATAGCGATTCCGTGGACAGTCTCTCGGTTGAAAAAAGCCCCTTGCGCGGCTACAAGGTCTACCGCACCGCAAACGGGCGCGGCGCCGACGCGCCGTGGAACTACGATCAGCAACCCGTGTTCGGCAAGGTGGGCAAGCCCGAACCCCGGGAGAACAAACAGAACAAGACCTCCGCCCTTCTCCCTGGCGGAATGAAGGGGCGTTTGCGCATCGCTTTCCGCGCCTTGTCGCGACGCGAGCTGGCGTTGCTGCTTCTCGCCTGCGAGGTCGATTGGCGCCTCGGCGGGGGCAAGCCGCTCGGACTCGGGCATTGCAAGGTTCGAATCGTCCGTCAGCTTGATGAATTCGGCAAGCTGCTTGAACATGGCGTGGACGTGGCCAGGGAAACGGAGGATTTGAAGGAACGGGTGGAGTTGTGGCGGAAGGCGGTGCGCCCGGTGGACGGACTGTTGCGTTACCCCAGGGCTGTCGACGGAAAGACGGGACAGCGTGGCGGCCATGTCTGGTTCACGCGGCATGCCGCTCCGAGAAAAGCGGCGACAAGGGACGGAACGCCAACCCCCGGCCTGGAACCGATTCACGTGGTTGAACATTCCATCCTGTATAAAAAACTCGAACTTGGGGATTTCGACCAAAATTGCCCGATGGTCGCCGGCCAGACGCTGCCCGAGCTTGCCGCCGCCGACCAGCAGTTGTACGGATACGACGGCGTGTTGCTGCCCATTGATGCGAAGCCGGATCGCGACAAGCGGACATTTTATGTGGATATTCAAAAATATGACCGGACACGACACGCGATAGACGGCAAAAACCAGGAAAACCTCTCGATAAACCGCGACATCAGGCGCAATCAAAAGCGGGATCGCGAATGACGGCGGGCGGCGCCGGCGAAGCGCCGGGGATCGCCGGGGTTGTTCTGCGGGTGGCGGAGGCGGGATTGGCCCTGTCCTTCCCCCGATTGGTCGACTTTCCCGAGTACCCCGCCATCACCCTGCGCGGGCTGCTCGGCCATGCCCTGCTTGACCGCTGGAAACGCGGCACGGGGAACGAACGATTATTCCGCGACTTTTTCAAGCCGCAGGACCCGCTACCCGCGCCGTTCATGCTCGACTGTCGGCCGGGCGCCGGGCGGGGCCATGTCCTGACGGCGCGGCTGCGCTTCTTCGGAAGCGGGGCCGGGGCGTTCACCGATTTCGCGGAAGCGCTCGCCGAATGGTCGCGATACGGGTTCGGTGCTTCGCGGACGCAGTACGGCGTTTTCACGGAGCCCCCCGTCGAGATGGAGAATCTGCCGTGGCGGACGGGATGGCGGGGATCGGGAAGTACGGCGTGGCGGGTGGAGTTCGTCTCGCCGACGCAGTTGTTTCGCGGCGGCTCGTCGCTGTCCGATCCCGGCTTCATTCCGCTGGCGCTGGCGGAGGGCGCGGCGCGGCGGCTCGAACGCCTCGCTTCCGCCTACGGCGAGGCGGCGGGCGGGCTGGTGGCGGCGGCGCGCCGCGACACGGCGGGCGCGGGAGTGCTCCGCTATTCGCTCGAAAAGGTGGATCTCCGCCGGGTAAGCGGTATTGACGGCCACGAGGTCGCGGCGGGCGGCCTGACCGGATGGGTCGAACTGCGCGGCGCGCCGGAGCTGGAGCGATGGCTGGCCGCCGGCGGAATCCTCGGCGTGGGAAAGAAGATCGCCGCCGGCAACGGGCGGATACGGGTCGAGCGCGTATAAGGGAAGAGAAAGGGGCGCGTCGCCGGAATTCTCCGCTATTGCGGATTTCCGGTCAGACGATGGGCTCCGTTTCCGTATTCATTGGATGTGGAGGTCAAAGCGCCCCCGGTGCCGGGCGTTTTTTTTCGGGAGCATGGGCGATGACGACATGGTTTGTCAGCAGGCACACGGGAGCGGTCGATTGGCTGCGGCGGCGCGGGCTGGCGGTCGACTCCGTGGTCCAGGCGCTCCACCCCGGCATGGTGTCTCCCGGCGATACGGTGATCGGCACGCTGCCGGCGCACCTCGCCGGCGAGGTGTGCGCGCGCGGCGGCAGGTATTTCCATCTCGTCATGGACGTGCCGCTGTCCATGCGCGGCGGCGAGCTGAGCGCCGACGACATGGACCGGTACGGCGCGAGGGCGGAGGAGTACCGGGTCGAACGGGTGGCTAGCGACCCTCCCATCTCGGCGGCGGACGGAAAAGGGAGCTGAAACCCGGTTTGCAAAACTTCGGAAGGGACTTGGAATCGGCCTGACGTTTCGGTTTATCTCCAAGCAAGGGAATCATCATGGCGACGCTGGAAAGTTATTCGTTCCGCAGACCCGCTAAGGTGGACGTCTCCGAATGGATGGGCATCGTGGCGGGCATGAGGGCCGAACTGGCAGAATTGGGAGCCGGAAACCCCGGCCGTAGGCGGATCGGCGAATATGTGAAAAAGCTGCTGGCGGACGCCCGTCCCCTACAGAACAATCCGAAAATGCTGTTTTGGGGCCTAGCCGAACCGGACACGATGCCAAGCGACGCCCGGGTGGATTTCTTCTATACCCCCACCTACGTCGCCGCGGCCTTCCTGGCCAGCTCGATCATGCAATACCCGGAGTTCCTGGACGAGATCCCCGGGCTCGAAGAAACCCTTCGCGGCGCCCTTCTCGCCTGCCAGGGCAGGAAATTACAGGGACATGGCTATGAAGGAATGAGCGGAACGCTGGAGTTTTTCCTGAAGGCCGGCATTCATAAATTCGTGAAACAATATCCCGGCTTTTGCCCATCCTTCACCAAACTGTTCCGCCGGTCCATGGCTTTCGTCCGGCGGGGTTCGTCGCGGGGCGGAAAACGCCGGCTTGCCTGCCCTCCCTCCTGGTTCGAAGACGAAGATCCGGCGAGAATGGATGAATTGCTTAGGCTGGCCGGGGAAGACCCGGAGCAAATGTTCCTGTTCGTTTACGGTTCCCTGATGCGCGGCAACCAGGCCCGGCATTTGCTGGATGGTACCGACCTGATCGGCCGGGCGACGGTGCGGGGATATTCCCTTTTCGATCTTGGCCCCTACCCTGCCGCAGTCCGCGAACGGAACGGCAGGGTGCAAGGGGAATTGTACCTGATAGACCAGCCGACCCTGGAGCGCCTGACCGAATACGAGGGTTCGCTGTACAATTTGGAACGGACCGCCGCCGCAGTCCACGGCGGCGGAAGGTATCCGGACGTTTTCATCTTTGTCTATAACCGGCCGGTTGACGGGGCGGCGAAGGTTCCCTTCGCCGGGCAGCCCTGGCGGGCGGCGCGGCGCGAGGACGGAAAGGAAGACTGCGATGGGTGAAGAACTGCTGTGGTATGCCTCCTATGGTTCGAACATGCTCCGCGAAAGGTTTCTCTGCTATATCAAGGGAGGAAAATTCCGGGGGAGGGGCGAGGATAAGGGCGGCTGCCGGGATACAAGTCTTCCTCTGGAGGACAGGCCGCTCTTGATTCCCCGCCAGCTTTATTTCGCCCGGAATTCCTCGACATGGGGTGGACGGGGGGTGGCCTTTCTCGACAAGGACAGGCCCGGTCTAACCTTGGGGCGGATGTACAAGATAACCCGGGAACAATTCGGGGAGGTGAAGAGTCAGGAGGGTGACTGGTACCGATACGAACTCGCCCTTGGCGAC
>JAISXA010000213.1 GCA_031270685.1 Planctomycetota bacterium | reverse complement strand
GGGCAATTCTGGAGCGAATCGGGAGAAGACCATCTGCTCGCGTTGGAGTTGGCGCGAAGGAATGGGGATTGGGGCGAACTGTGGGCCAAAAGGGCATAACAAAAGTGAGATGCGCCCGTCGCGGTCTTCGTCCCTGCCACGCGGCAAACAGTGTTTGTTCGCGATGGTGACGGGGCGACCGGGGCGGACAGCAACGGCGAATAACGCCGTTGTCGTCTCTCGTCCGGTTTTCAGAAATCGATTTTCATCCTGTGGCGGGTGAAGTCATTGACGGAGAATTTGCATGGGTTTTTATAAACTCATTCCCGTGATCCGGCCTCGCCTGATCCCACCGCCGGAGGTTTACAAAATTTTGGTTATGACGGCTCCCCCGTATGAAGGGACGGGAACCAGCGCAACGCCATTTCTTTCGGCGTACTCTCTGACGACGACCCGAACTCGCGAAAAAATGGGGTGATAATAGTCGTGGACGCAAATATATCCGCCGGGCGAAAGCCGCGGATAGAAATACTCCAGGGCAGCCTGAATCGGCTTCGAAAAATCACAATCGATATGAACAAATGCGAAGTTGCCTTCCAGTCCGCGAAGCGATTCGGGAAAGACGCCTTTCTTGATCACGCATTTTTCGGGATAATGCATTTTCCGCAATAGGTTCCGCTCGGTTATTCCATCATCATAAAGATGCATCCACCTGTCATCGTCAAAATGCGCCATCCTGTCCGGAGAAACGCCTGCCGATTTCTCAAAATCAAGATCCCCCTGTTTTGGAAATCCCTCGAAAGTGTCGAAGAGATACAGTGTACGGTCGTAAAAAAAGAAATTGATATATTTAGCCGTATCTCCGTAATTGACGCCCAACTCGACAACGGCGCCCGGAGTTTCCATCCGAAAGATCTCGTTGGCGAGGGAATAAAACAATTGACGCTTTCCTTCCTGATAGCCATTGCGCATGTTTACAAGTTTGTTTTCAGGCACTCCGTATATATTGCGGTATTCCCTCTGAATGCCTTCAAAATCTCCGCTGGTCACCAAAATGAAATCGAATTCCAGGTCTTTGGCCTGGTCAAGATGCCTATAGATTGGAGTGCCCGCAAAATGAGTACCGGAGTAACTCTTGATAGTCGCCTTATTTCTATCGATAAAGGCAATTATATCGAAAATATGCTCGATTTCCATCGCTAAAACTCGTCCTGCATTACCTGCGCCATGAATTATAATCCTCTTTTTCATTGAATCTCCCGGTATGATTTTTGTTTAAGCAGCCTTGTTATTCCGAGGTATACCCGATGCGTTTCATCTTATCCGAACACAGGTCGACAATTTGCCGATAGGAAGCCGTTTCGGCAAGTTCGTCCGCGTTGAAATGAAGACCGAACTCTTCCTCGACGCGAAGCACGACCGAAAAGTGGGATAAGGAGTCCCAGCCGGGATTGCGGCCGAGCCCGGCGGCGTCGACATTCTCGATAACCGGAAACAGTTCCCTAATGATTGCCCGTATCCTTCCCGCAATTTCATCGCCCCCGCCGGAGATCCCCGGCCTGGCTGGATCATCACGGACCGATCCGGGCGAATCTTCGTTTCCAATTTCAATGGGCAACCACTCTGGCACGGCGGGCGTGTTTCCGACATCGGCGACCATCATATTGCTCTTCGGATCCCACCGGAATCCGGCGTTTATCAGCGCGTTCCTGACCGGCGCGTTCCTATCCGTCGCCACGTATTTCACAAAAAGCCGACGCCCCCCCCTGTCGGCGACCAGATGCGCCGTCCACCACAGAAGCGGAATTTCGACGCCCCGGCCCAGTATCCGGCATGACAGCAGGAACGTGTCCATGACATATGCCGCGCCGGTCCCTGACTCGAGGATGATCAGCCCGATATTGCCGTAGTCCGCAAACTTGTCCGTGAGCCTCGCCACCAGCACATCCGCCCCGGCATCGCGCAGGCGGAACAGATCCTTTGCCGTATGGCGGTTGCCCGAGGCGTTGAACTGGTTGGTTTTCCGGCACAATTGTTCGCAACGCGAAGCATTGGCCTCGCTCAGGGCGGAAAGCGTGACGCGCGTGCGAAGACTTTTATGGAATTCTTCAGTGGACATTCCGGCGCGGCTTGATTCGACGGCGGTCCTAACCCGATAGCTTTCATTCCTTCCCGCGTCCTCGGCGGTCATGGGAAGTTGACGCAGATAGGGGGACGTCATAAGGACGCCGACCCATTCCGCCGGGTCGTCGGGCAGATCCAGGACTTTCACTTCCGGAAGACGCAAGCGCATTTCTTCCCTCTCCACCGGATTGTCGTCGATGAAAAGGAACGATCCCAGGCTCATGTTCAATTCGTCCGACAGATCCCTGATGTTCATCCATTTCGGATCCCGATTGATGCGGCGGCCGACCAAATCCGCCGGACGGATCGCCATATCCCCAAGCCGTTCCATGGCGGAAAGCGCGGTTCCCTCATCGTTTCTGCTAAGAACAACCAGCGAAATCCCGCGCGCGGCGAAACCCTTCAGGCAAACCTGAAAATCCCTATAAACATTGCCTGGATAGTCTCCCCCCAATGACAGGCCCTCAATGCCGTCATCCCCCAGCGCGCCGCCCCACAGCGTATCGTCCAGGTCCAGGGCCAAGACACGCGCGCTTTTTCCGGCAATGGCGAGGATGTAGCCGGCCAGGCATCGCGCAAGGTTTTCCGAAAACGACCGGGAAAAGGGAAATCCCCCCATGAACGCCAGCCGGGGATCCACTGCCCGGTCCTTGTTTGAGGCGGCGAGCGAGGCGGAATCCATCCATATGATGTTGCGGATATTCCGCAGACCGTCGAGCAACGCGCCATTGAACCTGTCCACCCGGGCGGCGGCTTCATGGTCGCCCTGTGCGTCGAGAGCGGCGAAGCTGGAGACGATAATCCAGCCGCCGTTGCGGTCCGCCCAATTCGCCACGAGACGCGCATGGCGCTCCACTTTTGCGAGCGCCGCGGCTTCATCATTCATATACCGAAAATCATGGCCTATAATATCCTCCACGCGGTCGATGAAGATGGTTATGGCGGGCACGAAACAGGCGATCTCCGATTCCAGGGTTTGCAACTCGCGATCGAACTGGCCGAAGCCGACGCTATTCAACTCAAACGCCAATTCGGGCGCCAGCGCCAGTATACCTTTTTCCAGCGCATTATAGAGCAACTGCAGGTTCGCATGCCCCAGCAAGGCGATTCGCAACGGTTTGCTTCCATTGTTCGGAGCCAGCTTTTCCCGAACCTGTTCGGCGTTCTCCAGGAAACATAATTTATCCCCGTTCAGCATCGCCAGCGCCAGTTTCTTGACATCTCCGACCTGGACGGCATGCGTCCGGCCGCGCCACAGCGGCAATTCCGTCAGTCCTCCCCGGGCGCGAATCGCCTGAAAGAGGGTGTGCCAACCGCTTTGGGGATTGAGCCGCCAATCACGCACAAAAACGCTTTTGGTGATGGCTTGACGGCCGTTTCCATCCGCATAATCGACCACGCCGGTGAATTTCTTGTAATGGCGGTAGGGAACTTGGCCCAACTCTTCGTAACGGTGGCATTGGGTGAAGCACTCGCAACCGCCGCCCAGAGACACCAGCAACGCATTCTCTCTTTCAAATGCCGCGAAGGGCGAATCGTCACCGAAAGCGGTCGTGGCGGGACAGGACGCCACTTTTCCGGATTCATCGCCGACAGCGACAAAGGAATACACCGGATGACGGCTGCGGACGGCGCCGGAAAGATTGGAGAGAACCCAATCGGCGAGAACGCCGGTTTCCGAAGGGCTTTCAAGCGCATGGAACGCTTTCCCGTCGCAGAACGAGAAGGTGAACGCGGGAAAGGCGAAGGTCCAGCCTTCGTCGACCAGTTTCGAAAAGGCGCGGCATACGGCCTGGGGGGAAAAATCTTCCGGGGGCATCAAGCCGGCGAACGAGGAGTGGACGACAACCATGCGGCCGGGGCGATCGGTACGATTCAATATCGCGCGCAAGGCTTCATAAAGATCGCGTGTCGTTCCATTGGTCATTGCGCCGATCTCCGAACGCCCCACAGGGATTCTTCAGCAGCCGTTACCTTCAATGAACCCGGAGCCGGTCGGCCTTCGCTTCCCAGGCCCCGCTGGTATGAGACGCGGAATTCGGGACAGGAATACGCAATGCGCTCCAGATCCGGAACCGATGCCTGGAAACGGTGTTCATCGAACGCAAACGGCAGATCCGAAACATCCTCGATCAACCGGACCTTGGGCGAATTGGCGAACAGGCGGTTATAAACTCCTCTCACCTTCCCATAGCTGTTGTCGATCAGGAACACGGTTTTTCCCAAAACCGCCGCCGCTATTCCCACATGCAATCGATCCGTAATCACGATGTCGGCCGCATTAACGCCGGTCAAGAACATTGCCGAAAAAAGGGCCGTAATGCCCCGGTCGATCCAGGAGCCGACCGCGATCCTGGAAATGTCGAAAGAATGGGCGTGAAGCGGCGTTTCAATACCTGACTCGGAATCGTTCCGCAAAAACGCGCAAACCGTCCCGCCGCCCGCATCCCGCCATGAGCAGCGGGACAACCCCTCCCGCAAGCTGTTCAGGCACATCGAGTATTTTTCATGGACGATTTCGCAGGCTTGTTCGAAAGCCGGGGATTCGGCCGCAAGCGACGTGGAATTCATTGCGGATGGGGCAAGCCGGTTCATGAAATCCA
>JAISXA010000248.1 GCA_031270685.1 Planctomycetota bacterium | reverse complement strand
ATGGTTTTTCCGGCGAAATCGTATCCTTCGAGAAAGGAAGCGATCGGCATCGGGATCGAGGCCCACCAGTTGGGATAGCCGATGAAAATCACGCCGTATTGCCCCATGTTTTCGACGCGCTTCCCGAGCGCGGGCCGGGCCTGCGCGCGCTGGTCCCGCAAGGCTTCGTCGAGACAGGTGTTGTAATCCCTGGAGTAAGGCGGCACGGTCTCGATCTCGAAAAAGTCGCCGCCGGTCCGCTGGTGGATTTGCCGCGCGATGCCGCGGGTATTGCCACTCCAGGAAAAGCAGGCGACGAGGATTTTTGCCTGACCTTGCCGCGCCACCGTTCCCTGCGCCGCCGCCGATCCGGCGAGCCAGGGGAAACCCAGGGAAGCCGCGCCGGCGGCGCTGCCTGCCGTAATCAGGAATTTTCTGCGATTCATCTTTATCTCCTTTGCTTGAACGATCCGTTTCATTTGGCGTTTCGCGCCAGCCGAAAGCCGACGTTGAAAAGGCGATTGCCCGGCGGCGCGGCGCCACGGTAGGCGGAACGCACGTGTTTCGGAAAGTCGTTCCAGCCGCCGCCCCGATGCACGCGGTACGCGCCCGCGGCCGGCCCCGCGGGATCGGTTCGGCCGGCGGCGTCATATTCGCCGTACCCATCCCAGCACCATTCCGCCACATTGCCGTGCATGTCGAACAAGCCCCACGAGTTGGCCGCGAAACTGTTCACGGGGGTCGTGATTCCACGGGCGCGTCCGATGACTCGTCCCGACGAGTCGTTGTTGTAACCGTAGTGGTTGTAGAAATTCGCCCGTTCATCGGTGATCCTGTTTCCCGTATTGAACAGCGTCGCCGTTCCGGCCCGCGCGGCGTACTCCCATTCCGCTTCCGTCGGCAGGCGATAGCCGTTGGCCCGCCGGTTCCACGCCACCGTTTCGCCGTCGATCGCATAGGCAGGCTCCAGCCCTTCGCGCACGCTTCGAGCATTGCTGTAGCGCAGCGCGTCGAACCAGGTCACGTTTTCCACGGGGAGATCGTCGCCCTTGAATTCACTGGGATTGCTTCCCATGAGCGCCGCGTATTCCCGCTGGGTCACCTCGGATCGAGCCAGATGGAAATCGCTCACGTTGACCCGGCGCTGGATTTCGTCCTGTCCGCGCTCGGGTTCTTCCGCCGGGCTTCCCATGACGAACGTTCCGCCCTTGACGAGAACGAAATCGTCCGGGAAAAGGCTTTGCGCCGGAGCGGAAGCGGCGGCGAAAAGCGGGATGAAACAAAGCAAAAATGATTTCATTGTGTTGCCTCCAATGTCACCGTTATGTCTCCAGTCTGTCTAAAAATGTCAACACCGGAATCAATGCACCCAAGTTTCTGCATGCTGAATTGCTCTCCATTTTGTGCATACATGATGACGAAGCTGTGGCGCGGCGGCCAATAAATGATTTCACCTATTTCATACCCGGATGTCTGTACGTTTTCTATGGGAAGCGCCTCGGGAAAACGGTAGCACATTTCCCTGGCATATAAATCCATCAGAGGAATTGTCAAAGGAAATTTTGCAACGAGGGCGCGTGTTGTGGCGTTATCAACAAGAGTCGCTGTAAGCGTTACGCCCTCCTTGGTCGATATTTTGATTTTCAGGGTTCTCTCCCTTGGCTGATTGTTTGTGCAACCGACGCCCTGAGCGCACACGGAAAGCGAAAGCGATAGAAGCAAGAACAAAAATAACTTTTTCATTTTGTCGCTTCCTTATATTCTTCGTCCGTCACCGGACCAAACCACGTGGCCGCGGCCTTTTTGCGCGTTGGGGCTGATGCCGATGTGGGCAAAGCCGCCGTTTGGCACGGCTCCGTGCCAGTGCTCCACGTCCGGGGAGATTTGCACCACGTCGCCTTCGTGGAGCCATTGCGCCGGCTTTCCTCTTTCCTGATATTTGAGGAAGCCTTTTCGCCCTTGGGAAACATGTCGGTCTCCTTTCCGACTTCAATCGATTCTCTCACTCCTTGCCTCCTTTCCGGCTATTAAAAGGCATCGATCTGCAAATAGCAAATACTTATGGAGAATGGTAAGATATGCCTGAAAAGCATTGGTCGGAAGGAGGACGCAATGGACTTGAGGGTTTTACGTTACTTTCTCGCCGTCGCGAAAGAAGGAAGCATTTCCGGCGCGGCGGAATCGCTATACGTCACGCAGCCCACGCTTTCAAGGCAGCTCATGGATCTGGAAGAAGAGTTGGGCGCCAAACTATTGGTTCGCGGAGGACGCAAGCTCACGCTCACGGAGAAAGGGATGTTCTTTCGTAAAAGGGCGCAGGAAATCGTTGATTTGGCGGACAGGACGAGAAGGGAGTTTCGCGCGCCCGATGAAATCGTGAGCGGCGACATCCATATCGGCGGCGGAGAAATGAATGGCATGAGGCTAATCGCCAACGTGGCGGTAAAATTTCAGAATCGCTATCCGCATGTGCGCTATCATTTTTTCAGCGGCAGCGCGGACGACGTGATGGAGCGTCTTGACAAAGGGTTACTCGACTTTGGCGTCCTGATCGAACCCGGCAGGGTCGACAGGTACGAGCGCATCAAACTGCCGGCAACTGAAATCTGGGGGGTACTGATGCGAAAAGACAGTCCTCTCGCCGCCCGCGAGACGATCACGTCGGAAGATCTGCGGGATGCGCCGCTGCTCGTTTCCAGACGACCGCCGGTACAAAACGAGATTTCGAGATGGATGGGAAGAAACATTGAAAGCCTGGACATCAAAGCGACTTACAACCTCATCTACAATGCTGCCATCATGGTGGAGAAAGGCATGGGATACGCGCTGTGCCTGTATAGGCTGGTCAATGTGACGGGCGACTGCTGTCTTTGCTTCAGACCTCTGCGTCCCCGCCTTGAGTCGAGTCTGGACGTCGTATGGAAGAAGTATCAAGTGTTTTCCAAGGCTGCGGAGAAATTTTTGATGAGCTTGCAGGAGGAGCTTTCGTCGCCCTCGGCATCATGATTTTGGCCGATCATCATAAAAAAGGGTCGTATAGGTTGGGGTTCGCTTCGCTCACCCCAACC
>JAISXA010000240.1 GCA_031270685.1 Planctomycetota bacterium | reverse complement strand
CAGGATCACCGCGATGGCGGGAAGGTAGAACCATCTTCCCGTAAAGCACAGGGCATAGGCGGCCAAGCAGACGGCGATTACGGAACACACCTGCAACACCTTCAAAGTGACCCGGTGCGTAAAGACATAATTGATCAGCGCCAGCGCGTACAAGAGAGCCAGAAACGCATATCCCAGGCAGACAACCATCCCCCGTGTCCAGCGCCAGCGAAAACGGCGTTCCGCCCAATTCCTCACCCTATCTTGAAATTTCTGCATTACCTTTTTCCTTTTTTCTTTGCCAGATCGCAGAGCATGGTTTTCTCCATCGCTTCATCGCGGGCGATCATTTCCCCTAGGCGCTTGTCCTGTTCCTCGATGCCCAGGCATAAAAATTCCACCAGTTCGTCCGGCGTCTTGAAGTATTTGGTGTAATTGACGTGCATAACGGCCTACATCCGCATCGCGGCATAGGCCATCACCACCGCCGCCAGCAGGACGACGGCCGCGCTTGCCGTTATGATCGTCGTGCAGATCCGGACGCGGCGTTTAAACGCGACGACGGTGGAATCGAATTCGAGGAGCAGGCCGGACAGTTCCGCCTTCGCCGTTTTCACCGCTTCGTTGGTTCCGGCGGTCAGCGCCTTCGGCAGGATGCCCTTGGCGTATTCCGCCACCGCGTTCACGGCGCGTTCGGTGTTTTCCCGCTGTTCCTGAGAAATGCGGAGCAATACGTCCTCCATCTTTTCGGCGAGGTTCACCAGGAGTTGTTTCTGGTGTTCGGAGAAGGCATTCCGCTGGTCGTCCAGGAGCGTGTCCAGGAGGGTGACGAAGCCCATGGCCGGGTCTTCCTTCCTGAAGGCGATGCCGTTTTCGATGGCGGCTTTTTTTATGTAGCGTTCCAGATCGTTGCTCATGAGCATACCCCCGATTTCTCGATGGCCTGGTAGAGGTAGCGCTTCGCCATGGTCAGGCGCTGTTTTTCCATGAGATAAAACCTGTCCAGTTGCAGGGCGGCGTCGAAGGTGATGCGCTCCTTGAGCATTTCCGACACGTCCTGCTGCATGTCCTCGCGCCACTTCGGAATGTAGGTGATGCTGCGGACGCGGTCTTTCGTCTCGGCGTAGGTCTCGGACTGCTCGAACGACTTGCCGCCGCTCTCGACCGCGCCGTGGTACTGGTTTATCCACACCGAGACCATGACCGCCGGCGGGGTGGCGGCGACGATGTCCCGGAGCGCAGACATGGTGTCCTCCAGCTCCTGGCCGCCCATGATCGGGACGTGGAGGATAATGATGTTCCCCATGTCGAGAAGCATGTTGAAGACGTTGTTGACGGTCATGTAATTCATGAGCGCCTTGTAGGTGTTGCCGCCGCAGTCGATGACGAACACGTCGTCGTCCTCCGCATCGGCGATGCGGTAGACGAAGGTGTCGAACTTCCGTTTCTCGATGTCGCCGTCCGTCTCCAGATCGATGTACTGGACTTCCAGCCCCCGGTAATTCGCGAAGGTCTGGGTCACATAGTCGAGGTCGACGCAGATCGGCGACTTCGCCAGCACGTTGTCCATCAGGTATTGCGCCAGCAGCGCGGCGACGAAGCTCTTGCCTATTCCCCCCTTGGTTCCCAGCGTCACATTGATTAAAGCCATAAACCATTCCCTCTCTAAAATTTGCCGGGCGTACCCGGCTGCCTTTTCGTCCCATACACGGGCAACTCGACCTTGGTCGGACTCGGATTGCCGGGATCCGCCAGCGTCCGTTTCATCTGGAGCGGCTCGTCCTTTTCCGCCCCGTTATTTTCCCTCTCCAGAAGCAACTCCCGGTGCCGCAACTTCCGCACATAGCCCATGAAGGCGCAGTATCCGAACGAGAACTGCCCCTCCCGGCACAGCACTTTCCAGATGTTTTTGTACGTCCAGCCTTTGGCGTATGAATCGCGGATTTCCTCCCATCTGTCCTGAAAAACGGCGAAATTGCGGATAGACTCGTCCACGCCGGGCAAGTCGGCCTGCTCGTTCAGCATCTGCGCCAACGGTTTTTTCTTCATTCGACCCAGCCTGCCGTCAAATCCCCGTCAACCAACCGTAAACCACCCTATACCAAGCATCACCAAAACGTTGTTTTTGTGCATCAACTCCCTTGGATGCGCAATAATATGGATTATTTGGCAATTGTCAATGCTTTAAATTTTTATATTGCGCATGAGATGCGCACGCGTTATACTGATAAACAGAGGAAAAACGCAAAACCGAGGGCAAGATAGGTGAAGGTGGCCCACTTTCGTGTTCCCCTTCACAAGTTCTTATTCGCCTGCGGCTCAACGAATTGGACTCTGCGAGGCGATCACCTGACGGAGGCTGGAGGGGATGGGGAAGACCGAGCGTCGAAATTACGTGTTAAAGGTTAAAGTTACGCAATATGAGAAAGCACGTATCGCCGGCAACGCCAAAGCCTGCGGCATGACCATGTCCAGCTTCGCCAGGGCGCTTTTGAATGGCAACAACCCGGTGCCGCTTAACGATTTGAAGGATATGAAAGAAGTGTTTCGGCTTCATGCCGATCTTGGCCGGCTGGGGGGGCTCCTGAAAATGTTCCTCACCAACGACGAACGCTTGGACGACATGGGGCGGGATATGGCGACCGTCACCATCGACAATATCCTTCTGGATATCCGCATAACGCAAGATGTTTTGAAAAAAAAGGTTATGAAGTCAATAGGCAGGCGTGGCCTTTCTGCCGCTCCGGCGGAGGCATAATGGTCACCAAACACATAACCATGGTCCACGCCGACAAGAGCAGCATGGCACGGCTGATCGACTACATTACCGACACCCAGGGCAGGGACAATCGAGTGGGCGAAGTGTTCATCACCAACTGCGTCAGCGAAGTGTCGGACATGGCGGCGCTGGAAATGCTCGCCACCCAGGACGCCAACACCACGAGCGAGGCCGACAAGACCTACCACGCCGTCGTCTCCTTCGCGGTCGGCGAGACGCCGTCTCCGGACGTGCTGCGGGAAATCGAGGCGGCGATCTGCGACGCCCTCAAGATGGGTGACCATCAGCGGGTCGCGGTGGCGCATTACGACACATCCTGCGTCCATATGCATATCGCGCTCAATAAAATCCATCCCGACACCCATACCATCCGCGAACCATACCAGGATCACGTCGCCCTCGGCAAGGCGGCGGAGAGGCTGGAGAAGAAATACGGTCTCCAGCGGACAAATCACAACCCGAGCGGACGGACGGCGGGCGAACGGGAGGCCGGCGACATCGAGGCCATGACCGGCCAGCAAAGCCTTTTGTCCTGGGTGCGGGGAGAGTGTTTAAACGATCTGTTGAAGGCGGACTCGTGGGAGCGTCTGCACGAAATCGCCGGCACCTTCGGCCTTGCCGTCAAGTTGCGGGGCAACGGCCTGGTTTTCGCCGATCAGGGTGGCGCAATGGTCAAGGGAAGCGATGTGGGGGCGGAATTCAAAAAAAGCGCGCTCGAAAAACGGCTGGGTGTTTTCCAGCCGGTTCCGGACAGCGCCAACTACGTTGCGCCCGAAAAGACTTACGATAAAAAGCCCCTCGGCGGCGCCAGACAGCTTCGGGAAGAGTACAAGGAATACCGTGCCGCTTCCGGCCAGACCCGCAAGGAACAATTCGCCGCTATCAAAAAACAGTATGCCCGCGAAGCCACCGCCCTTAAAGCGATGAACCGGCGGGAACGCCTCGCCGCCCGCCGGTTTCCGGTCGGCCGGCTGCGGAAGCAGGCCATATACCAGGCCATCCACGACCGCCACCAGAACCGCATGCGGGAACTCCGCACAAGAATTTCCCATATGCGGGATGACGTTTTTTACGGCTCGCAACGTCAGACCTGGCTGTCCTGGCTGCAAAACCGGGCCATGGCCGGACGCGAAGACGCCGTCAATGCGCTCCGCTCGCGCGTATATGTCGAGGCGAAAAAACGCGGCGCCGACATCAACGGCGAACTCCAACCCGATGCCCCGACCCTTGCCCGCGACTCCGGCGCGAAAATCGACGCCGTCACCAAGCGGGGAACCGTCATCTACAGCGTCGGCGCCGACGCCATCCGGGACGACGGCCACGCTTTCCGCGTCAGCCGGGACGCCGGCGAGGACACCGATGTCATGGCCCTCAAGCTGGCGATGCAGCGTTATGGCCGAAAACTACGCATTCACGGCGACCGCGCCTTCCAGGAGCGGATGCTCCGGGCGGCGGTCAAGGGCCGCCTCTACGTCGGCTTCACCGATCCGGAACTCGAATCGCGCCGCCGGGAGATGATGCGCTCCGCCCCGAAAAAAACCAAAGCGACGACACAGGAGAGAATATGAGGACGAATGGCAGACTCACGCATAGTCGGCTACCAAAGCCACGAGAAAAAGCGCACCGGGCTGAAAATCGCTTTTGTACTAGGCACATTTGTTTCGGGATTCTTCACCGCCACCCAGCATTTCGCCCACACCGCAGCATACGATCCGGCCCTGGGCGGGCATATCCACCGAATCTACTTCCCCGGCATGATCGCCTTCTGGTTCCGGAAGTGGGGGCAGCTCTACCCGGAAGAGCTGCGGACATCCATTTCCTACGGCATGGCGGCTTCCGCCATCTTGCTGCTGTCGTACCTGATCATCGGCCGCTTCGTCGTGCAGTCGGCGAAGGGTAACGACAAGCTGCACGGAACCGCCCATTGGGCGACGCCCAGGGAGATCAAGGAATCGGGGCTTTTGGGGAACAACGAGGGCGTCTACGTCGGAGCCTGGGAGGACAAGAAGGGACGGATTCACTATCTGCGAGACAACGGACCGTCGCACGTGTTGTGTTTCGCGCCGACGCGAAGCGGTAAGGGCGTGGGCCTGGTTCTGCCCACGCTGCTGTCCTGGCGGCACAGCACGGTGGTGTCCGACTTGAAGGGCGAATTGTGGCAGCTCACTTCGGGATGGCGCAAGCGGTACGCCGGCAATATGGTTTTCCGCTTCGAGCCGGGCTCGCCCGAGGGATCGGCCCGCTGGAATCCCCTGGACGAAGTCCGCCTGGGCGCCGGCGAGGAGACCGGAGACATCCGAAATTTGACGGAGACCATCATCGACTACAAGGGGAAAGGGCTGGAGGACTTCTGGCAGCAATCCGCCGCCAATCTGCTCGAAGCCGTCATCACCCACATCCTTTACAAGCGCGAACGCGAGGGGACGCCCGCGAACATGCAGACCGTGGCGTATTTTTTATCGGACCCGGACAATCCGACCGCTTCCCTGGAGGACAAGTTCAAGGAAATGATCGCGTACAAGCACTACGAGGACGGTCGCACCCACAAGCTGGTCGCCTCCATGGGCAACGCCATGCTCAACAAGCCCGAGAACGAACGCGGCAGCGTCATTTCCACCATGGATTCGACATTGGGGATTTATAAGGATGTGGTGACGGCGCGAAACACCGAGACTTCCGACTTTTCCATCATGGACATCATGAACGCGGACAAGCCGGTCTCGCTGTACCTGATCACCACGCCGGACAACAAGGAACGGCTCTGTCCGCTGCTGCGTCTTCTGATAAACATGATGGTGAAAAAGCTGGCGGCGAAGATCGGCTACGAGGACGGCCGCGCCGTCATGGCTCACAAGCGGCGGCTTTTGATGATGCTGGACGAATTTCCCTCGTTCGGGAAATTGCAGCCCATCGCCGACGGTCTGGCCTTCGTAGCCGGATACGGCATCAAAATCTATATCATTTCTCAAGATACAGTGCAGTTTGATTCGATATATACGGACAAAAATTCAATCATATCAAACTGCCACATCCAGGTCATGTTCCCGCCCAACCGGCTGGAAACGGCCAAATACATCTCGCAGATGCTTGGCGAAACCACCGTCGTCGAGCGGCAGTTCACCGTCAGCGGCAAGCGCGCCGCCATGATGCACGGGCAGGTCTCCGAATCCATCAAAACCGACAAGCGGTCGCTCCTGACCCCTGACGAGGTCATGGCCTTGCCCGGCCCGAAGAAAAGCGCGTCCGGCGACATCGAGGCGCCGGGGGAAATGATCGTGCGCGTCGCCGGCTTCCCGCCCATTCGCGGCAAACAACCTTTGTATTTTCTCGATCCGGTGTTTCTCGCCAGAGCGAAGGTGCCGGTGCCGGCCGTCAGCGACCGCATGGTGCTGACCCTGCCGGAAAACGCCCTCGGCGGAAAGGTGGCGGTATGATCCTTAGCTTCGCGCGCCCGACCACGTTTGGCGGTCGTCTCGCCAGGGCGTTCGCCCTCTTTAGCATCGGCCTCCTTGTCGTTTGTCTCGCCGTTTACTTCGCCGGCGGTCGGTACAACCGCACCAACAGCCTGCCGAAAGGGCTGTACTGGCTGGTAGACAAGGAGCCGGAGCGGGGCGACATCGTGTCCTTCTGGCCGGACGGCTCCGAAGCCTTCCGAATCGCTCGCAAGCGCGGCTACCTCATCCCCGGCCGGTATAACGACCAGGGCGACGGCGGCTACGACGCTGTCATGAAAAAACTGCTCGGACTGCCGGGGGATGTCGTCTCCATCACCGAGGACGGCGTGACCATCAACGGCGTCCCCGTTCCCAACAGCCGCCCGTTCGTCCGCGACAACATCGGCGATCCATTGCCGGTGATTCGCCTGCACGACTACCGGCTCGGGGAGAACGAAGTCCTGTTTCTCTCCGACCATCTCCCGCGCTCCTTCGACGCCCGCTACTTCGGCGTCCAGGAGAAGGGACAAATCATCGACGTGTTGGCGCCGGTATTGACATGGTAAACATCCAAAGGACGACCTCGGTCCATCAGAAATAGGAGACTTGTATTGCTTTTTATCGCGGAAAAACCCGAATTGGCCCGTGCCATCGTCGATGGCTTGGGCGGGGGGAACAGAAAAAGAGGATACTACGAATGCGGAAAAGACACCGTGACCTGGTGCCACGGCCATATGCTTCGCCTGATCGAGCCGGAGGAATACGACCCCGCCTACAAGCAGTGGGACATCGGCCGCCTGCCGTTCTGCTTCTTCCCCTGGAAAAAAGCGCCCATCCCCAAGGCGAAGGAACAGCTCGCCATCATCCTCGGACTGGTCAAGAAGGCCGACATCGTCGTCAACGCCGGCGATCCCGACCCCGAAGGACAGCTCCTGGTCGACGAAATCCTCGACTATGCCGGATTCAAGGGGCCGGTCAAGCGCGTCCTCATAAATGACAACACCACCTCGCTGGTGCGGAAAGCCCTCGCCAATCTCCGGGACAACAGCGAGTTCGCCGGTCTGTCCGCCGTCGCCCAGGCGCGGCAGATAGGCGACAAAGCCTATGGCTACAACATGACGCGCCTCTACACCCTCGTCGCCCGGCGCGAGGGCTATCCCGACATGTTGAGCGTCGGGCGGGTACAGACGCCCATTCTCGGTCTTGTCGTCCGACGTGACCGGGAACACGCCGGGCATGAAAAATCCTTCTACTACTCCATCGAGGCGACGTTCGAAGCCGGTGGCGAAAAATTCACCGCCGCGTACAAACCCGGCCCGGCGGACGCGGTCGACGACAAGGGACGGTTGATTGACGCGGAGGCGTGCCGGGGCATCGCCAAGGCGCTGGGCGGGAAATCCGGCACAGTCAAGACGCTCGACACCGTCGGGGGCGAGACGCCGCCGCCGCTGCCGTACAACTTGCTTAAACTCCAGTCCGACGCTTCCCGTTCGCTGGGACTGCTTCCCGACGCCGTGAAGGAAGTGACCCAGGAGCTTCGGGACAAATACCGGCTTATCACCTACAACCGCAGCGATTGCCAGTATCTCTCGGAGGAGCAGCACGCCGACGGCGCCGCCGTCATCGCCGCCGTCAAGGCGAACATGCCGGGGCTGGACCTGTACGCGGTCATGACCAACCCCTCGATAAAAAGCCGCGCCTTCGATTCCGCCAAGGTCGGCGCCCACCACGGCATCATCCCTACCCAATCCAGGGTGGACTTCGCCGGCCTTTCCGAAAACGAGCGCAAAGTGTACGAGCTGATCGCCAGGGCGTATCTCGTCCAGTTCATGCCCGCGCATTCCTGGGAAAAGACCACGGTGGAAATCGAGGTGGACGGCCGCGTGTTTACCGCCTCGTCCCGGACCACCCTCGACAAGGGCTGGCGGTCGGTGCATGACGCAGGGGAGAACAACGAGGAGCGGGACGGCGATCCGTTCCCCGTTTCCTCCGGGGATGCGGTCGCCGTTTTTTCGGCGGAGTGCCGGCAAAAGGAGACCAAGCCGAAGGCGCTCTACACCATGGCGACCCTCCTGGAGGATCTGACCCGCGTGTCGCAGTATGTGAAGAACGAAAGCCTCCGCAAGGCGCTGGTCGAAAAGGACAGGGACAAGGCCGGCGAGCATGGCGGCATCGGAACGCCGGCCACCCGGGACGAGATAATAAAGACGCTGTTCGAGCGCGGATTCATCGAGACCCGGAAAAAAGGCTCCGGCATCACCGTCGTCAGCACCAAAATCGGCCAGGCGTTTTACGACATGCTCCCGGACAGCGCGAAATTCCCCGATTTGACGGCGGTGTGGCATGAACAGCAGATGGAGATCGAGCGGGGCGATCTGGATGTCGACTCCTTCGTCAATGATGTCGTTTTCAAACTCTCGGCCGAAGTGAAGCGTCTTTCCGAAACCGGCCTCGGCCTGAAAATCGACAAGCATCCCTGTCCGGTCTGCGGGTGCGCGATGTTTAAACGTTCCGGGGCGAAGGGGACGTTTTGGAGTTGTTCGTCGTTTCCCGCCTGCAAAACCACCCTTCCCGACGAGAACGGCAAGCCGGGGGAGAAAAACCGGATTCTCGCCGTCATCGATCCTTCCGTCGTCTGCTCCGAATGCGGCAAACCCATGAATTTCTACAACCTTCCCAACGGGCAGTTCTTTTCGTGCAGCGGCTTTCCCCAATGCCGGAAGAAGTATCCGGCCAGGGACGGCAAACCGGTCTACGACCAGGACCGGCCCATCGCCTCGGATATCCACAAATGCCCCGAATGCGGCGGCGGCCTGGTGCGCCGGCCGGACAGGAAGGGCGGGTATTTCTGGGGCTGTTCCACTTTTCCCAAGTGCCGGAAAACATTCCCCGACCAGGACGGCGCGCCCAATTATTCCATTGATAAAAAAGTGACGACCACCCCCGCGAAACGCCAGAAGAAGAAAGGAAAAGCATGAGTACCGGCAATATCGAATTTTCCGATTCCCTTACCGAAAAGCTCCGCGACATCAACACCCCCGGCTTCGTCGCCCGGCTCACCCCCGACGAGGCGGACGAGGTGTTTTTCGAGGAGCCGGCCATTTCCGACGACGACGCCCTCGGCGATTGCTCCGACCTCGTCGACGCGCTGGAATAGTAGCCCGGCATCATTCACTCACCATCATCCATAAAGGAAAACAGTATGGCTCAAGGAGACAAATTGATTTACGAAACCGCCGCCGAAAAGGCGGTGGAACTGCTGAGACAGGGCAAAATGCCCATGTTCGAGAGCCGGCGGCAGCCGGTCGGCGCGCTGTCCGGCGAAGCCTACCAGGGCGTCAACGGCACCCTTCTCTGCATGGACCCGCGCAACGACAAGGATCCGCGCTGGATTCTCCGCGACCAAGCCGACCGGCAGAACCTTTTCATCAAGAAGGACGAAAAGGCTACCAAGGTCATCAAGCAATCCTGGACCAAGAGCGTCGCCAGGATCGACCCCGAGACGGGATACCCCGAGCGCGATTCCAGGGGGAACGTTCAGACCCAGACCGTGCGCCTGCAAAACCCCACCATGCGCCTCGTTCCCGCCTTCAACGCCTCGCAGATGCAGGATGTTCCGCCGCTCGGGCAGACCATCCACCCCTGGGATCCCGTTCAGCGGGGCGAGGAAATCCTCAAAAACAGCGGCATCACCGTCAAATACGACCAGAAGGAGCGGGAACACTACAATCCCCGGATGCACGAAATCCACATGAAGCCGGAATCGGCCTACGAAAACCGGGAACAGTTCGTCGAAGCCGGCCTCTACCAGATGGCGCGGGCCATGGCGCATGAATCGGCGATCCGCACCCGCAACGTCGGCGACGAGGGGAAGGAGATGCGCGACCAGTTCGCCGTCGCTCGCGCCCACGCCGTCCTGTGCAGCAATATCGGCATCCGGGCCAACGCCGACCGCCAGCTCGAACACGCCCAGGAATTCATCGACACCCTGGAAAAGAACCCCTACACCATCATGGAGGCGAGCAAGCTGGCGTCGGAAATCGTCAACGAAGTCCAGACCCGCGAAATGAAGCGCGACCCCGAACGCCTAGCCGAGGTCAAGGCGGAGCGGCAGGCCATGGTCTTCGCCTCGCCCAAAGTCGAGATCGAAAACCTCCGCTCCATGCAGCGCGTCCTCACCGATGTCCGGAACAACCCCGACAACGTGTTCACCTTCCAGCACGAGGGGGAGGAGCTGTTCGCCCGCAAGGGCGAGGAACGCCTGTATTCCCGTCCCTCCGACAGTCCTGGCGTCGGCGACGTGTTCGACCTGAAACACCAGATCACCGCCTTCAACCGCAACGGCGAGATGTTCAACGTCATCATGACCAGTTCCTTCATCCAGGGCGAGGACGGGCGCTCCGAACCGCTTGGCAACAACCGGCGTTCCGAAATCACCGATCTCAACCGCTCCTCGATGTTCCCGCCGGACTGGACCGGCGAATTGTCGGTGCAGAACGGCATGTACTACCAGGACAGGATGATCGTCGGCGGCATTCCGGACGATGAAGCCGAATTCGTCGCCGTGTGCGCGATTCGGAGCAATGGTCACGAATATGCCGTCAAAGCCTTCGACTCTCGTGAGAACGCGGAGGAATTCGCCGCCATCTACGAGAACGAACTTGACCGGCAAACCGGCCAGTACAAAGAAAAATCGCTGGAAGGCGTCACCTTCTTCGACGTCAAGTTCGACGAAGGGGAGAAAAAGGCCGCGCAGGCCCTGGGCCTGGAATACTACGGCCAGGTGAAATCCTGGGGCGCTCCTCCCGACGTCGACCTCGGTCCCGTTCATAATCGTTTCGACGAACACGATCCCTACCGACGCATGGCGGAAATCGAGGCCCGGAAGGCCGAACGCGCCGCCGGCGTCGGCGTCACCATCATCGATGTGCCCGCCGGCCGCGAGGAGGAGGCGCAATTCCTGGGCGCCAGGGAAAGCAGGAAATATGGCCACTTCTATATCCCCGACAACGTCAATCCCGAACCTTTGCTGGAACGTTTCGAGCAGCGTCCCGCCGTCGTCAAGGAAACGCCGGCTAGGCAGAGCTACACCATTCCCTATCCCGAACGCGGCGAGGCGGCGGAAAAGGGCATCGTCTACAACGCCGGTGCCAGGGAATACGAGGCTGATCGCGAAGTCGACCGGGAAGCGCTCGACCGCTGGGACTCGGAAAACCACGGAAGCGAAATGTCCATGCTCACCCCGACGCGGGAAGCCGCCCTGGTGATCGAGTCCGTCGGCCTCGACCTCGCCAGCCAGGAGCCGCAACTCATCGGCGTCGCCGTGCAAATCGATGTCGCGGACGACATTCCCAACCAGAAAAACGGAACGTACATCGCCTACCAGGACGGCTCCTGCTACGCGAAAAACAATCTCACCCAGGAGGAGGTCGTCCATCCCGCCAAAGGCTATGTCCTCACCGACGAAGTCCGCCAGCACATGCGCGAGGAGGTGCGGACGCTTCTTTCCACGCATGAGCGGGCCGCCCAGGAGAAGCTGGACAAGGCCGCCGCCAAGCTCCGGGAAACGTTCGAGAATATGACGCCCGCCGCCGAACAGAACCAGTACATGAAGGACAACGGCATCCAGCCGATGGAGGGCGTTTTCACCAAGGGCAAGAACGTGATCATCCCGCTGGTCAACGCCGGCGGCGAGATCCGCTCCTCCCTCACCATCAAGCCGGACGGCTCGGAAACCTACGCCCAGCGCAGCCAGATCGTCGGCTCCTTCGCTGCCATGGGCGGCTACGACAAGCTGAAGGACAGCCCGGCCATCCTCGTGACCATGCGGCCGGAAGAGGGCGCCGTCGTCAGCCAAGCCACCGGCTGGGGCGTCGCCGCCGTCACCGAGGAGAATAACTTCAAGGCGGTCATCCGGGGCTTGCAGGCGGAAATGCCCAACAAGCCCGTCCTCGCCCTCGTCAACGACAAGCTGGAAAAAGCGGCCCGCGATATTTCCGCCGCCACCAGCGCCGCCATCCTTACCCCAACCTTTGCCCAGGGCGAACGGGATCAGGGCCTGTCCTCTTTCAAGGATATGGCCCAATCCTCCAGACTCGGCATAGAGGGCGTGGAAAAACAGGTGAAGGCCGGCGTGGAGAAGGAAATCAGCAAGGCGCGGGATGTCAACAACAAGGAACAAGCCAAGGAACAGAAGAAGGGGCGGAATCAGGAATTGTCCATTGCCTGACGCCACCGTTTGATTATCGCGGCGGGCCGTCCCGTGGGCGGCCCGCTTTCAAAAACAGGAATTCGCCATGATTTTCCGCAGAAGCGGCAAGGAACTGTTTTGGCTGGGAATTCTCGCCGTCACCACCGGTCTTATCGCCCTATGCGTCTACGGCGCGTTCGCGCACGGCCATAATCATTTCTGGATGTACGTCGTGGTGGGTTCCCTCGTAGGCGCGCCGCTGATCGCGGTATGTCTGTACAGGCTGGCCGGCGCAGAACAGGAACGCCATATCATCGAACAAAAAAGGGAACAGATGATGCACGTCGAAAACACCATATACATAAACAGCGCCGGCAGCGTCCAGCAGACCGTGACGGCGGCGCAGGAAGCCATACGCATCGGACTGGAGACGGCCGTCACCGCCCTGAAAGAGGAAATTCTCGTGCTGGAGCGGGAACTGGACTTGTTGAAAAAGAAAGCCAAGGCAAGCGACCTCGTCCATAAGGGCGAAAAGGAGGCGCTGGAGAGGGAGTGCGATACGCTCCGGAAGGAGCGCGTCAAGTTTTCCAACCTCTACGACGACCTTGCCGCCATGTATGTGGCTGAAAACCGGAAATACCGCGAAAAGTGCGCGGAGGGGGTTGAGACGCGGGCGGAACTCGGCGCCCTCCGGCGGGCGGAACAAAAACGCCTGGCCGTCGAGCGCCGCCTTCTCGCCAGAGTGAGGAAGGTCCGGGGCCGTCTCCGGATGCGGAAAATAGAAAATGCGCGCACGTCTCTTGCCGAGGCGGCTGCGGTCGACCGTGCCATGGAACCGGAACCTTTCGAGGTTTCCAATGCCATCATCGCGCTCCAGGAATACATGAGTTACTATCATTCCGGAAAGCGATTGAAGACGTACCTGTGGAACTGCTTCACCATCGACAGGCTCAAGCGGGAAATACGGGACGGCGTCGTCGAAATGGCGTTCGGCGGGGAATGGGAAGACCGGCTGCTCGCCGGCATGATTGGGCTGGGCATCGTCGAATTGGCAGACCTCGGTTCGCTGAAAATCCGGAGCAATTGACCGTGGCCCTACCGTTGGCGAACCACAAGGATAATTAGTCGTCCCTGAAAAGCGGCAAGAATCTTCAAAAAACCACATAAAATATGATATTTTTACTGCATTTTCACGTAAATGCGCTATGATCTTTTGCTGGATTTCACCTATTTCTCC
>JAISXA010000204.1 GCA_031270685.1 Planctomycetota bacterium | reverse complement strand
ATCAGAATAATACGAAAAGTCCCGATCCTTTGCAAGCCATTTTTTCTTTTTTTTTTTTAATCTTTTGTTTATCGTGGACTTTTGGAGGAAATCGGGCCAACCACCGCCCGATTTCCTCCAAAGATGTTACCGCTTACGGGCCAATGGGTTGATTTTTCGTCAGGTCGGGCAATAGCGCCGACCTTGCAATAATTCCCGACGCAAAATGTAAACCCAAGACACTTTGGAGAGAATCAAACGGCGGTTTGTTTGATTTTCTCCAAAAGTCCACTTTAACGAATATTCGGAATCAGGCTCGTATTTGGCCGTCGCCTTCCACAAGCCATTTGTATGTGGTCAAGCCCTCAAGGCCGACCGGCCCCCGGGCGTGCAATTTATCGGTGCTTATGCCTATTTCGGCGCCAAGGCCGTACTCGAAACCGTCGGCCAAGCGGGTGCTGGCGTTCACCATCACAGAGGAGCTGTCCACCTCCAGCTTGAACCGCTCCGCCGCCGCCAAGTTTGAAGTGATTATGGCGTCGGTATGGCGCGAACCGTAACGATTTATATGTTCGATGGCGGCGTCCAGGCCGGGCACGATCCTTACCGCCAACACCAAGTCATTATACTCCACCCCCCAATCATCCTCCATCGCCTGTTTCACGCGTATTCCATTTTTTTCGGCGATCAAGGCGGCGGGATTGTCCGCCCGTATCTCCACCCCCGCACGGGACAATGCGGCGAGGATACGGGGCAGAAACGCCTCCGCCGCAGCCGAATGAACGAGCAGCGTTTCCGTCGCGTTGCAGGTGGAGGGGCGGTTCACCTTGGCGTTGAACGTCACCGACTCGGCCATGTCGAGGTCGGCGGTTGCGTCGACATAGGTATGGCAGACGCCGTCGAGATGCTTGAGCACGGGTATGCGGCTATGGCGCATGACCGTCTCCACCAAGCCCTTGCCGCCGCGCGGCACCACCAGGTCTATGCAGCGGTCGAGGCCGAGCAGAGGCGGCACCAGTTCCCGGTCGGGACGGTCCACCACCTGCACCGCGTTCGCGGGAAGGCCGGAGGATTCCAGGGCCGAACGGATCGCCCCGCCGATTTCGAGGTTGGTGAAAAGCGCTTCCCGCCCGCCTCGCAAGATGCAAGCGTTGCCGGACTTGAGGCAAAGGCTGGCCGCGTCGGCGGTGACGTTCGGCCTGGCTTCGAAGATCATGAGAATAACCCCGAGCGGAGTCCTGACGCGGCTGAGACGCAGCCCATCGGGGCGGACCCGGCCGTCGAACACCATGCCCACCGGATCGGGCAGCGCGGCAACCTGCCTGACGCCCCCGGCCATTCCCGCCAGGCGATCTTTCGTAAGCGCCAACCGGTCGAGCATCGCCTTGGAAAGACCGTTTTTCTCCCCCGCCGCAAGATCGTCCCGGTTGGCGGCGATGATCGCATCCGACCGGGCCTCGATGTTCCCCGCAATCGCGAACAGGGCGGAATTTTTCAACCCGCCGTCCGCGCGGACCAGGAAGGGTGTCGCCTCGCGCGCCGCCGTGCCCAGCGCCAAGGCGAGTTCCTCGTATTCCCGCATCGCTTCTCCATTGAGGACGTTTGAAGGAAACCGACGTCGCAATTATAGCGGACTTTTGAAGAAAATCAAACAAACGAACGCCTCCGGCGAAGCCGCTTGCGGAAAGCGCGCCCGCCCTGTATCCTATATCCCTTATCAGTCAGACTCGGTGTTTGACGATTTTTGTGATGCGGTCTTTCCATTATGCCGAAGCCCCTTGATAATCCGGCTTCCCAATACCATATCCAAATCCCGCATGAAAGGCTATGGAATTGAAAAACCGGATTCTCGGCAGGCTTCGGAATAACAGGCCGGCGGGCAGCAAAGCGGGGATAGAGTATGATAAACGCGACGGAAATTCGTAAAGGCATGGTGCTTCGTATGGACGGCGAGCTGTTCGTGGTTCTGGACCGGGAACACGTCACGCCCGGCAACTGGCGCGCCATGGTCCAAACGGAAATGCGGTCCCTCAAGTCAGGAACCAAAACCCAAAAGCGCTTCCGCTCGAACGACCAGGTGGACGAGGTGTACGTCGAAACGAAGAGCTTCGAATACCTGTATCCGGAGGCCGACGCCTACGTGTTCATGGACACCGAAAACTACGAACAGATCCCCGTCCCCAAGGACGTGGTAGGCAACGACATAAACTACATGCCGGAAAACTCCACCGCCAGGTGTACGCTCATCGAAGGCAAGATCGTCTCCATCGAACTGCCCACCTCGGTCGTCCTCGAGATAGTTGAGGCGGAACCGGGCGTTAAGGGCGATTCGCGTACCAATATTTTCAAGAACGCCAAGGTCTCCACCGGGTTCAACGTCAAGGTGCCGCTGTTCATGAAAGTCGGCGACAGGATCAAGATCGACACCCGCAGCGGGGATTTCGTCGAACGGGTCAACTAGTAAACGCCGGCCGCTGTCCTGCGGCCGGCAATGCCGGGAGGCAGCGAGGCGATTCCCGAATAACGCCGCGCAATGCGGCGTCCGGGAGTATTGTTCCCGGATGTCGCACTTTCGCACCTTCCCGCTTCGTCAACCAGTGATCAATCGATAAAGCCCATGTCCTTCAGGTCAACTTTTAAAGAAAATCGGGCCAACCGCCGCCCGATTCCCTTTAAAGATTCAACCGCTTTCGTTTCAATGGGTTGTTCTTTCGTCAACTCGACCCAAACCTGCGACGTTGCAAAAAAACGCGGCTGAAACGAACGCCCTGAAACTTTGAAGGAAATCAAACAGCGGTTTGTTTGATTTCCTTCAAAAATCCACTTCA
>JAISXA010000200.1 GCA_031270685.1 Planctomycetota bacterium | reverse complement strand
CCTTGAACTCCGCCGTGTGCCGCCGTTTGCCCGTCTTCATAAACAGCCTCCTATCGACATAAATATAGGTCGGCTGCTTTCCTTGGGCAGTGGTCCTAAAAACGGGGGGCATTATAATCGCCGGTTAGCGCTTGTATTGGCTTCTGGGCACATAGTGGGTATGGAATAGCTTGTGCGCCTTGTCGCTCAGCGGCTTGCCGATGTATTCCTGGTAGAGCTTCTGGACATCCGGGTTTTCATGGCTGCGGCGGAATTTGGAGCCGCGATCGTCCTGGGTCAGGCCCTTGGAGCGCATCTTGCGGATCTCGTCGGTGACGCCCCAGAACTGGCCGCCGCCGCCGACGCAGCCGCCGGGGCAGGCCATGACCTCGATGAAGTGCCACGGCGGATCCTCGCCCGCCGTCTTGGCCGTGCGCACCCTGTCGATGACGTCCTCGACGTTTTTCAGGCCGTGGGCGACGCAGATTTTCACCTCGTTGCCCGCGACGTTGATCACCTTCTCCTTGACGCCGTCGAGGGTGTGCAGTTCGTCGAATTCGATGTCGTCGCCGTTTTCGCCGGTGATGAGGCAGCCGGCCGTGCGGAGCGCCGCTTCCATGACGCCGCCGGTCTCGCCGAAGATGGTGCCCGCGCCGGTGTACTGTCCGAGCGGCGAGTCGGCTTCCTCCTCGGGGAGCTGCGGAAACTCGATGCCCGCCTGCATGAGCATGCGCGCGAGCTCGCGGGTGGTGATGGAAACGTCGATGTCCTGTTGCCCGGATGCGAACATCTCCTTCGCGCGCACGATTTCGTACTTTTTGGCGGTGCAGGGCATGATCGAGACCATGAAAATCTTCTCGGGCGAAATGCCCGTCTTCTCGGCGTAGTAGCTCTTGGTGAGCGCGCCGACGATCGCCTGCGGCGATTTGCAGCTGGAAAAATGGTCGATCATGTCGGATTCGAACTTCTCCATGAAGTCGACCCACGCCGGGCAGCAGGTGGTGATCAGGGGCAGCGGGCCGTTCGAATTGCAGAAGCGGTCGACGAACTCGGACGCCTCCTCCATGATGGTCACGTCGGCGCCGAAGTTGGTGTCGAACACCTCCTTGAAGCCCATGCGCCGCAGGGCGGCGTACATTTTGCCGGTGAGGTTCTGGCCGGGGGCGAAGCCGAAGGATTCGCCGATGGTGACGCGAACCGCCGGGGCGATCTGGACGATGCAGTGCATTTCCGGGTCCATGAGCGCTTTCCAGACCTCGTCGGTCTGATTGTATTCAAAGATCGCGCCGACCGGGCAATGCGCCGAGCACTGGCCGCAGCGCACGCAGGGGCTGTCGGCGAGTTCGATGTCGCCGGCGGGCGACACCACGGAATGGAGGCCGCGATACTTCATCGACAGGGCCCAGACGTTCTGTTTTTCCTGGCACACCACCGTGCAGCGGCCGCAGCGGATGCACTTCTTGGGTTCGAGGACGATCGACCTGGTGGAGGTGTCCGAAGGCGACTGGGTGATGATCTTCGGCAACCTGGTGCGGAAGATGCCGAAATCCTCGGCGATGCTCTGCAGTTCGCACTCGCCGTTCCGCAGGCAGTTGAGGCATTCGTTCGGGTGGTTGGAGAGGATCAGTTCAAGGACGGAACGGCGGATCTGGACGATCTCCGCGTCCTGGGTGGTGATTTCCATGCCTTCGGAGATGGGCGTGGTGCAGGCGCGCATCATGTTGGCGGCGTTCTTGACCTTCACCACGCAGATGCCGCAGGCGGCGGTGGGGGGAAGGTCGGGGTGATGGCACAGGGTGGGGATCTTGACCTGCGCCTTGTGGGCGGCCTGAAGGATGCTGGTCCCCGGCTCGACCTGGACATCTATCCCGTTGATTTTGGCGTTGATCATTTCTTGATCCTTATCGTAGATCCGCGACGCGTCGGCGTCCGGACGGATTGGCTGACGTCATTTGCCGGTTTCGGCTTCCCCGACCGCTTCCCCGGACGCCTTTGCGCGGAGCTTGGCCTTGTATTCGCCCGGGAAGAACTGGAGGGTGGAGATCACGGGGTTGGGCGCGGTCTGGCCGAGACCGCAGAGCGACGCGCGCTTGACCGCCATTGAAAGCCGGTGAAGATCCTCGAGGTCCTCCTCGGCGCCGTAGCCGTTGGTGATTTTTTCAAGAATGCCGAGAAGCTGCTTGCCGCCGATACGGCAGGGCGCGCACTTGCCGCAACTTTCGTCGACCGTGAAGCCGAGGTAGAATTTGGCGATGTCGACCATGTCGTCGTCCTCGTCCATGACGATCATGCCGCCGGAACCCATGATGGAGCCGAGCTTCTTGAGCTCCTCGTAGCAGACCGGAAGGTCGAGGTGGTCCTTGGGAATGACGCCTCCGGAGGGGCCGCCGGTCTGGACGGCCTTGATCTGCTTGTTGGTCGAGGAGCCGCCGCCGATCGACTCGACGATGCGCCGCAGGGAAATGCCCATGGGGACTTCGATAAGCCCGCTGTGATTCACCTTGCCGGTGAGGGCGAAAACCTTGGTGCCCTTGGAGGTCGCGGTGCCCATCGAGGCGAACCACGAGCCGCCGCGCCTGATGATCGTCGGAACGTTCGCGAGAGTTTCGACGTTATTGACGCAACTGGGCATGCCCCAAAGGCCTTTTTGGGAGGGGTAGGGCGGGCGGGGCGTCGGGTTGCCGCGCTTGCCCTCGATGGAAGCGATGAGCGCCGTTTCCTCGCCGCAGACGAAGGCGCCGGCGCCGAGGCGGATGTCGAGGTCGATGCCGACGCCGCTGCCGAGGATGTCCTTCCCAAGCAGGTTGTAGCGGCGCGCCGCCTTGATCGCCTTGTCGAGGCGCTCGACGGCGAGGGGATATTCGGCGCGGACATAGAACCAGCCGGCTGTCGCGCCGATGGCGTAGCCGGCGATGAGCATGCCCTCGATCACCGCGTGGGGATTGCCTTCGAGGATTGAGCGGTCCATGTACGCGCCGGGATCGCCTTCATCGCCGTTGCAGATCATGAACTTCTCGGCGCCCCGGACCTCGGCCGTCAGCTCCCATTTCTTGCCGGTGGGGAAGCCGCCGCCGCCGCGTCCGCGCAGCCCGCTTGCGGTTATTTCGCGGATGACCTCGTCGGGGGTCATTTGGGTGAAGACGCGTTCGAGCGCCTGGTAGCCGCCGTCGGCGATATAGTCGTCGATGTTCTCCGGGACGATCCGGCCCGAGTTTTCCAGCACCACCTTCACCTGGTCGGTGAAGAAAGGGGTGTCGAGCGAAAGCGTGTGTTCATTCATGAACTCCGGCACGCCCTGGAAGCTTTCCGGGCGCTTGAGCGCGGGTTCAAGGTGTTCCGCGACCATGAGGCGCGAAAGCATGGGGTCCATTTCCGTATAGAGAACCGGCTCCTGGCCCTTGACCTCGACGCGAATGAGCGGGCCATGGCTGCAAAGGCCCATGCAGCCGGTGGGCACGATCTCCACGTCCTTTTCCAGATCGTGGTTCTTGAGGCTGGAAAGGACGGCTTCCATCACCGCCTTGCAGCCGGAGGCGATGCAGCCGGTGCTGGCGCAGACGAACAGCCGCGCCTTGAATGCCGCCTGTTTGGCGCGCACTTTTTCGCGGACCTCTTCAAGATTTACCTTTGGCATGATGAATCACTCTCCGTTGGTTGTGTTCCGTTCGGCTGGTTGTCACGCGGACCGGACGGGTATTTTGCCGAAATAAGCCGGTCGATCCGCGTCAGCTCTCGTCGGCTATGGGATGCGCCTGTTCCTCGGCGATTTCGCCGGCGAAATGCGCGCGCCATTCATGGACGATCTTCTTGATGTCGGCGGGCGTGAGCTTGCCGTAGGTTCTGCCGTTGACGTTGACCACGGGCGCGAGGCCGCAACAGCCGACGCAGCGGACGCATTGAAGGTGGAAGAGCTTGTCGGGGGTGGAGCCGCCGACCTCGGCGCCGGTTTCCTTCACAAACTCGTCCAACAACGCCGGCGATCCCTTGAGGTAGCAGGCGGTGCCGGTGCATACGGAGATGACCGCTTTTCCGGGCGCTTCCAGTTTGAAATAGTGGTAGAAGGTCAGCGCCTCGTAGATGCGGGCGAGAGGGACTTCAAGTTCCTCGGCCAGATACAGCGATACGTCCCGGGGCACGTACCCGCGGGCGTTCTGGATCTCGTGCAGCACCATGATCAGAGAGCCGCGCTTGTTTTTCCACTTGCGGACGGCGGCGATGACGTCCGGCTCGGTGGCGGCCTTGGCTATGGCCCTTCTTACGCTGATGGTATTGCCCATAGTCCCTTCCTTTCTTCCAGTTCGGAGGATCGCCATCCGTCCGACTGCCTGAGTGCTCTATCCCGTGCGCCGTCCCGCGAAGGGCGGATGATGGATGTAAATTTACAGCATCGGCGGTTATTTCGCTTCAAAAAAACCGATGCTGATTTCCAAAAACCGACAGCTTGCGCATCACCGCGTCGAGTTGCAGCGTGGTGCGCTCCAGGGAACCGGCCAGCAACGCAAAGACGGGGCTGCCGCGCGCTTCCGGAGACGGGAACAGGTACATCTCATGATGGCTCGACGGCAGGAACGGGTCCGAGCCCACCCTGCCGAATATGTATTCCCCGCCCGTCCTGCCGTCGAGGAATCCCCGGAACGCCCGGTATTCCCGAAAATGTTCCGCCTTCTTTGCCGACCGGTTGTAGACGTACAGCAACAACGTGCAGGGCGCGGTCTTGGCAAGCAATGCCTCGGTTTTTCCGCGCCATTGGGCGAGAAAGTCGTACGGGTCGACCAGGTAGAGGTCATTCCCGGCCGGCGACCCGCTTTGGAGTACGTCCCACCCGTCGCCGGCGTCGGCGACAGTCGCGCCGGGGAAATTCCGCCATCTCTCCCGCCGCTCGGCATCGACGTCGAATACCGTCATCGGCGCCGTGGAGAGCGAACGGAACAATGCGGCCGACGACGGCCAGAGCCCTTTTCGCAAATACTCCCGGTCGATATACGAAAACGACTCCAAGCCGCCGCGAAGAAAACCGCATTTCGTTCCGGCTCCAAGCGGATAGTCGGGAGCGCCGGCGAACGGGTCCACATAATGGCGGATGCCGTCGGGCAAGCCTTCCCGGGACCAGGTGATGAAAGTGGTCAGCCACAGCGCCTTCAGTAGATCGCCCCAATTGCCGGGCGCGTAGAGAAGGCCGCCCGGCGTGCCGTCTTTGGCCTTCCAGGTCCATTTATCCCGGGCCATGACAACCGTCGGCTCCCCGTTTGAGAAGGTCGATTTTTTAAGGAAATCGGGCGGTGCTTCGCCCGATTTCATTAAAAGAATCAACCGTTTTCGTCCCAATGGATTGTTTATCGTCTACGCGAACCAAACCGGCTGCGTCGCAAAAAAGGGCGCTGAAAAGAACGTTCTGAAACTTTGAAGGAAATCAATCGGGGGTTCGGTTGTGGACTTTTGGAGAAAATCAAACAAACCGCCGTTTGATTCTCTCCAAAGTTTCTTGGGTTTACATTTTGCGTCGGGAATTATTGCAAGGTCGGCGGTATCGCCCGACCTGACGA